>JAEUQQ010000538.1 GCA_016789685.1 Acidobacteriota bacterium
GGCGTGTGGGCCCTCGGCTGTCTCTTCAACATCGAAGTGCCGCGGACGATGAAGGTGGTCGTCAACGGGACGCTGCCGCCCGGCGTCGAACCCAAGGACCTGATCCTGCACCTGATCGGGAAGATCACGAACCAGGGCGCCAACTTCCAGGTCATCGAGTTCCACGGCGAGGCGATCAGGCAGATGTCGACGTCGGGGCGCCTGACGATCTGCAACATGGCCGTCGAGGCCGGCGCGACGTCGGGCATCGTCCCTGCCGACGCCGAGACCGAGCGTTACCTGCGCGAGGTGGCCGGCGTCACGGGGCCGCTCGACCTCGTGGCGCCCGATCCCGATGCGGTCTACGCGAAGGTCGTCGAGATCGACGCGTCGAGCCTCGTCCCGCAGATCTCGTGTCCGCACACGGTCGACAACGTGAAGCCGGTGACGGCCGTCGCGGGCACGCGGGTGCACCAGGTCGTCATCGGGTCGTGCACCAACGGACGCCTCGACGACATCGAGACGGCGGCGGGCATCATCAGGGGGCACCGCGTCGCCGACGGCGTGCGCATGCTGGTGTTTCCCGCGTCGTGGCGGATCTACAAGGACGCGATGCGCCTGGGCTACCTCGGCGACCTGATCGAGGCCGGGGCGGTCGTGATGAACCCGGGCTGCGGACCGTGCCTCGGGGTGCACCAGGGCGCCCTGGGTGACGACGAGGTGGCGCTGTCGACGACCAACCGGAACTTCAAGGGGCGGATGGGAAACCCGACAGGTGCGGTGTACCTGTGCTCACCCGGCGTGGCGGCGGCCAGCGCGCTGACCGGCGTCATCACCGACCCGCGTGACGTGCTCCAGCCTGCGTAGGCGGTTGCCGGAGGTGCGCACCGCGCGCCGCGGCCATCCCTGTGGATGCCTCACGGCGACCGCCAGGTGCCCGTGGAATCCGATCTGGCGGCTCGCCGCCGTTGACGTTGAAAGGACCCAGCAATGCCGAACGTAGTCTTGACCCTCGGCGATGACATCTCGACCGACGTGATCTATCCCGGTCGCTTCATGGCGACCGTGCTGCCGTCAGAAACGCCGCAGTTCGCCTTCTTCGACCTGCCGATCAACGGACCGCTCAAGAACAAGCAGGTCGTCGCCGGCAGCGTCGTGGTGGGCGGATCGAACTTCGGGTGCGGTTCGTCGCGCGAGCAGGCGACCTCGACGCTCGTGGGCCACGGGCTCGTGATCGTGGCGAAGGGCTTTGCGCGCATCTTCCTGCAGAATTCGGTGAACCTCGGGTTGCGCACGATCATCTGCCCGGACATCGAGGCCAGCGAGGGCGACATCGTCGAGTTCGAGGCCGACGCGGTCGTGAACAAGACCAGTGGCAGGCGTTTCGCGATCGTGCCGCTGCCGAAGAACAGCCAGGCGATGATCGACGCTGGCGGCCTGATCGCCTACACCCGCAAGCGCCTGATCGAACGCCACGCCTCGTAGGTCTCGAGGGGGTCACGTCTTTCATTGCCGCATTTTTCAAGACCTGACCCCTCGAGTCCGCCCGCCGGCGCCAGCGCACGCGTTCGTCGCCCGCGTCGGCCGCGCCCCCAGCGGCCGGCCCGTTACCCGCCGGCCGAGATGTAGCGCTCGAGGTGACCGATCGTCGATGCCTGCTCGGCCACGACCGCCGAGACCACGTCGCCGATCGACACCACGCCGACGAGTCGCCCGTCGTCGATCACGGGCAGGTGACGCACGTGCCGGCCGGTCATCACCGACATGCAGTCGTAGGCCGACCATCCCGGCTCGGCGCACACGACGGGCGACGACATGATCTCGGCCACGGCGAGGTCGCGCGACGACTTCCCGGCCAGGATCACCTTCCGGGCGTAATCGCGTTCAGAGAAGATCCCGAGGATGCGATCGTGGTCGACCACGACGAGCGCGCCGATGTCGCGCGCGGCCATGGCGTGGAGGGCGTCGTACACGGTGCTGCCGGGATCGACCGTGTAGACGTCGGGCTTGCGGGCGATGATCTCTCGGACGGTGGGCACGAGTCGCCTCCTTTGGCTGGCGCCGGTCGGTCGGCGCCGACGCTGCGATCGGCGGGGAGAGAGAGGAGCGATCGATAGCACGCGCGCCAGCCGGACGCAATGGCGCCGGGCGGCACCTCGTCCGTGAGCCGGCGCCTGCGCGGTCCCGGCCTTGACACATGTGTTTCACACACGTATTGTCCTGAACATGGCACAGCGCCTGGGCCAACGCCTCAAGCAGCGTTCGTTC
This sequence comes from Acidobacteriota bacterium, assembly GCA_016789685.1. Classification (GTDB taxonomy): domain Bacteria; phylum Acidobacteriota; class Vicinamibacteria; order Vicinamibacterales; family JAFNAJ01; genus JAEUQQ01. Next base: position 2,248 of record JAEUQQ010000538.1, read on the forward strand.
TCGTCGGCAGCCGACGCCGCCTTCGTCGGACTGCTGGTCGTGGCCGAAACCGCCATCCAGCGCCTCGACGCCATCTGCGCCACGCAGGGCATCACCCACACGCAGTACAACGTGCTGCGCATCCTGCGGGGCGCCCAGCCCGACGGCCACCCCCGCTGCGAGGTCGCCAGCCGTCTCATCAGCCGCGCGCCCGACGTGACCCGCCTGCTCGATCGCCTCGACCGCCAGGGCCTGATCACGCGGTCGTGGAGCACGGCCAACCGCCGGCTCTCGGTCGCCAGGATCACGCGCAAGGGCCTCGACGTGCTCGATGCCCTCGACGACGAGCTGGGGCGGCTGCGCGACGAGACCCTGGCGCCACTGTCGAAGGCCGACGTGCGCCAGTTCGCCGCCCTGCTCGACCGCATCACGCCCGATCCCGAACCCTGAGCCTCGCCACGACGCGGCCGGTGCCCTGACACCTGTCACGCCGCCGGCGCATCATATGTGTGTTTTCAACACGTTTGGTTTTGAACACTGAAGGAGACCGCCCATGCCCGCCGCCCGCACCCTCGCCTCGCCCGTCACCCTCGGCGCACTCGCGCTGCCACACCGCGTCCTCATGGCCCCCATGACCCGCAACCGCGCCACGCCCGACGGCCTCGCCACCGGCCTCATGGCCACGTACTATGCGCAGCGCGCCTCGGCAGGCCTCGTCATCGCCGAAATGACCTACGTGTCGCCCGACGGCAAGTCGTACCTCAACACACCCGGCATCTCGAACGAGGCCGAGGCCGCCGCGTGGCAGCGCGTCGCCGCAGCCGTCCACGCCGCTGGCGGCCGCATCGTCCTGCAGATCGCGCATGGGGGACGGGCGTCGCACCCCAGCCTCCTGCCCGACCGACGCCTTCCCGTGGCCCCGTCAGCCATCGCTCCCGCGGGCGTCACCTTCACCGCCGCCGGGCCGCAGCCGTTCGTCACGCCGCGCGCGCTGGCCAGTGACGAGCTGCCGGCAATCGTCGCCGCCTTCGCGCGTGCCGCGCGCCTCGCCAGGGCCGCTGGCTTCGACGGTGTCGAGCTGCACGCTGCCAATGGCTACCTGCTCGACCAGTTCCTGCGCGACGGCGCGAACCAGCGCACCGACGCCTACGGCGGTTCCGCGTCGAACCGCGCGCGCCTGCTCACCGAGGTCGTCGACGCCGTCGCCGGCGCGATCGGCGCGGATCGCGTTGGCGTGCGCGTGTCGCCGTTCAACCCGTTCAACTCGATGTCTGACAGCGATCCCGCCAACACGTTTGCGACCGTCGCGTCGGCGCTGCAGCCGTACGGCCTTGCCTACCTGCACGTACTCGAACCCGTGAACACCGACGCCACTGGCGGCACGCGTCTCACTCCGCGGCTCAAGGATCTGTTCCGCGGCGCCATCATCGCCAACGGCGGGTACACCGCCGACACAGCGGAGCTCCTCCTTGCGGGTGGCGAGGCCGACGCTGTGGCCTTCGGGACGCCGTTCCTCGCGAATCCCGACCTGCCGGCGCGACTGGCGAACGGCGATGCGCTCAACGTGCCAGACGCGAACACCTTCTACATGGGCGGCGAGCGGGGATACACCGACTACCCGTCGCTGGCGGGCGTCCGCTGAGGATGGAGGAGCCGGCCGGGGTCAGGTCTTGAGAAATGCGGCAATGAAAGACGTGACCCCGCCGGGGGTGGCGCGATCCGGATAGACACCCGCACGGGCTCGCGAACGACAATGCACGCGCACGCCACGCCTGCACGTCGTCGCTGTCGGGACCAGCCCGCACTCGAGAGAAGGGGTCGCATGGATCTCATCGCCACGCTCGTCATCGGGGCCATCGTCGGGTGGCTCGGCAGCATCGTCATGAAGACCAACGCCCAGATGGGCATGATCGCCAACATTGTCGTCGGCGTCGTCGGCGCCGCGATCGGTGGCTGGCTCGCCGCCCAGTTCGGCATGGCCACGGCTGGCGTCGGTGGATGGATCGTGTCGGTGGTCGGCGCGATGATCCTGATCGGCGTCCTCAAGGCCGTCGGCATCTTCAAGTAGGACGCACAGGGGGCCCGAGAGCATGGCCGCACCTCGCTCGTGGCCGGTGAGTCTGGCGCTCGCGATGACCCTGTCGATGGGCGCCGCGGCCGAGGCGCCGCAGCCCGCATACATCCACGCGCACAGCGCGACGGCACGCCTCGACTATCTCGCCAACGCCACGATCTGGCGCGACCCGGGCGACGTCACGGTCGACGCCGTCCGCCATGGCCCGCCGGGCCTGCTGCCAGCCGGCCTCGAGGCGGGCATCGAATGCCGTTTCGACCGCCCCGGCC
>JAEUQQ010000546.1 GCA_016789685.1 Acidobacteriota bacterium
GAGATCGGGCTGGCCGTGCTGGCGACGTCGATGTCGATCATCGCGGTGTTCGTGCCGGTGGCCTTCATGAAGGGCATCATCGGACGGTTCTTCTTCCAGTTCGGCCTGACGGTGGCGTTTGCCGTCATGGTGTCGCTCTTCGTCTCGTTCACGCTCGACCCGATGCTGTCGTCGCGCTGGCACGATCCCGACATCGAGCGGAAGGGCCACCGCAACCTGCTGCACCGCGCGCTCGACGCGTTCAACAACTGGTTCGAGCGCATGGCCGACGGCTACAAGCGCGTCATCGGGTGGGCGCTGGACCATCGCAAGAGCGTGGTGGCGGTGGCGTTCGCGGCTTTCGTGGGTGGCATCGGCGTGTTCTCGCTCCTGCAGGCCGAGTTCCAGCCGCCGATGGACCAGGGTGAGTTCCTCATCAAGTTCAAGAGCGCGCCTGGCGCCTCGTTCGCCGAGACGCGCGGGCGCCTCGAAGAGGTGCTCGAGGGCCTGGCGGAGTTCGAGGAAGTCGCCTACACCTACGGATCGATCGGCGCGGGCGACGCCGACACCATCCGCAACGCGATGGTGTTCGTGAAGCTGACCGGCAAGGAGGAACGCGGGATCCGCACGCGCGACTTCATCCACAAGGCCCGTCTCCGCCTCGAGCAGGTGCCCGGCGTCGTGCTGTCGCTGCAGGAGGACCCCGACGCGTTCCAGAAGGCGCTGCAGGTGGCCATCCAGGGCGACGACATCGAGACGCTCAAGCAGTACGCGCGGCAGCTGAAGCAGGAACTCTACAAGGTGCCAGGCATCGTCGACATCGAGGCGGGCATGGAAGACGACCTGCCCGAGTACCGGCTGGTCGTCGATCGCGAGCGTGCGGCGGCGTCGGGGCTCGGCAGCGGCGCGCTGGCCGACACCGTGGCGGTGCTCGTCGGCGGCCAGGCCGTGACGACGTATGAAGACGCCGAGGGCGAGGCCATCAACGTGCGCGTGCGGCTGCCGCAGTCGCTGCGCGGCGACGTCGGCCAGGTGGGCGACCTCAAGGCCGCCGTGGCGTCGCCGGCGGGCACGGCGCTCGTGCCGTTGAGCGACCTCGTCACGTTCTCGCGCGCCACGTCGCCCGCCGAGATCGGCCGTCGCGACTTGTCGCGGCAGCTGATCGTCGACGCGAACCTCGACAACCTGCCGCTGGGCACGGCGGGGACGCTGGCGATGGCGGCGGCCGAACGCGTGACGATGGCGCCGGGCTACAAGCTGGTGCTCGGAGGCGACACCGAGATCATGGTCGAGTCGTTCACGTCGCTGGCCGAGGCGCTGCTGCTGGCGGTGATCTTCGTCTACCTGATCCTGGCGGCGCAGTTCGAGTCGTTCATCGACCCACTGTCGATCATGTTGTCGCTGCCGCTGTCGATCGTGGGCATGGCGGGCACGCTGTGGCTCACCGGCGACACCATCAACATCATGTCGCTCATCGGGTTGATCATGCTCATGGGGCTGGTCACCAAGAACGCCATCCTGCTGATCGACTACACGAAGGTGCTGCGGCATCGTGGCCTGTCGCGGCGCGAGGCCCTGATCACGGCGGGCCGCACGCGCCTGCGGCCGATCCTGATGACGACGACGGCGATGATCTTCGGGATGCTGCCGCTGTTCTTCGCGATCGGCGAGGGCGCGGAATTCCGTGCGCCGATGGCGCGCGCCGTCGTGGGCGGCCTCATCACCTCGACGCTGCTGACGCTGATCGTCGTGCCGGTCGTGTACTCGATCTTCGACGACATTACGGCGTGGCTCTTCAGGAACCGCCGTGCCGAGGCAGCGGCCACGGCGGTGGTCGTCGTCGCGCTCGTGATGTCGCCCGTGCCGCCCGCCGCGGCGCAGGTGCCGTTGGCCGCGCTTCCCGCGCCGATTGCGCAGGCCGCGACGGCGGCCGCACGCTCGGCGGCCGACACGCTGTCGCCGGCGGCAGGGGTGAAGGTGCTGACGCTCGAACAGGCGCTGGCGATCGCGGCGGCCCAGAACCGCGACATCCAGAAGGCCCTCGAGTACAAGAACTGGGTGCAGGGCAAGTACGTCGAAGAAAAGGCGTCGGCCCTGCCGCAGCTGAAGTTCAACGGCAGCCTGGTGCGGACTTTCGACGACAGCCAGAGCAAGCTGTTCAAGGACTTCATGCCGGCCGACGACTCGGCCAGCGACACGAACATCGGCGACATCTTCGGCGGGCGCCAGGACGTGCGGACCGGGGAGTTCACCGTGTCGCAGGTGGTGTTCACGTGGGGCCAGGTGGGTGCGGCGGTGCGGGCGGCGAAGCTGGGGTTCGACTACAGCGACCACCAGCTCGCGCGCTTCCGCCAGGCCGTGGCGCGCGACGTGACGGTGGCGTACTGGAACGTGCTCGCGGCCCGCGAGCTGACCCGCATCGCCGAAGACGACCTCGCACAGAAGACGCGGCACCTCGACGAGACGACGAAGCGCCAGGGTGCCGGCACCGCCACCGACTACGATGTGCTCGCCGCGCAGGTGGCCGTCGACAACGCGCGGCCGGCCATCATCCGGGCCGGGAACGCCGTGCGGCTCGCGCGCGAGCAATTGCGCTTCCTGCTGGCCGAGACGCAGGAGGTCGACGTCGAGGGCACGCTCAGCGCGGTCGTCGACGCCGCGCCGGCCTACGACGAGGTGCTGGCGCGTGCCCTGGTCAACCGTCCCGAACTCGGCGTGATCGACACGCAGCAGGGCATCTACGCCGAGTTGATCAAGATCGCGAGGGCGGGCGACAAGCCGCGCGTCGACTTCTCGGCCGGCTGGGGCAAGCGTAGCCTGGGCCTCAAGACGCTGTCGTCGTCGGGCACGACGTGGAACGCCGCGATTGTCGCCACCATCCCGCTGTTCGACGGGTGGCGGACGAAAGGGCGGGTGGCGCAGGCGAAGAGTGACCTGGCCACGATCTCGCTCGACGAGCTGAAGCTCCGCGAGGGCATCTCGGTCGAGGTGCGAAACGCCCTCAACGCCGTGCACGAGGCGTCGGAACTGCTGGCGGCGCTTGGCGGCACGGTCACGCAGGCCGACCGCCTGCTGTTCCTGTCGGAGAAGGGCTACGAACTCGGCGTGAAGACGCGCCTCGAGGTGCAGGACGCCGAACTCAACGTCCGCATGGCCCGTGCGAACCTGGCCGCCGCCCAGCGCGACTACCGCGTCGCGCGCGCCAACCTCGAGTGGGTGGCGGGCACGATCACGACGGTCGGGACCGCGCCGCCGGGAAGTTGGTAATCGTGGGACGTGCCGCGATGGCCGTCGCCGTCAGTGCCAGCCTCGTCGCGGGCTGCGCGACCTCGTCGAGGCCGGCCGTGCCGAACGCAGCGTCGGTGACGCCGTCGCGCCCCGTGAGCGCCTGCGCCGGCGATGCGACGCTTGGCCTCGAGGTCGCCGAGCTGTCGCGTGCCGCGCGCGCCCGCCTCGACACGCCTGCCACGCTCGACGGCGCCGTCGTGACGGCCGTCTTCGACGACGGGCCTGCCGCGCGGGCCGGCGTCAGGGTCGGCGATGTCGTCGTGGCCATCGGAGGACAGGGCGTGGTCAACGACTGCGACGCCATCGTCCTCGGCTACGGCCAGTCGTGCGAACCGGTGACGCTGCAGGTGTGGCGAGGGACCGGTGACGTGACGCTCACGGCAGCGCCGGTCTCGAGCAGGCCGTTCCTGCAGGAACAGTGCGGGCGCGGCGACGCGCTGGCGTGTTTCCGTCTCGGCTGGCTGGCGTGGTCGCGCAGCGAGACGCCGGCAGAGCGGGCGGCGGCGGTCGCCATCTACGAACGCGCGTGCGGCGCTGGCGTCGGTGACGCGTGCGCGTATCTCGGCGTCGCCCTCACCGGCGCTGACCAGCGCGACGCGCAGCGCCAGGCGTTCGGGCGCGCGTGCGAGTTGCAGAGCGCGACCGGATGCGCGCACCTGGCCTACTACCACGCGGGTGGCGATGGCGTGCCACGCAACGAGGCACTGGCCACGACGCTGTACGTGAAAGCCTGCGACCTCGGCGACGCGAAGGGCTGCTACAACGTCGGCCTGATGTACGCCGAGGGGCGGGGTGTCGAGCGCGACCTCGCGCGAGCGGCCCAGGCGTACGACGAGGGCTGTCGCAACGGGAGCGCGATGGCGTGCACGAACCTCGGCTGGTTCGTCCAGCACGGCGCGGCCGGTGCGGTCGATGAGGCGGCGGCGGTCGCGCTGTATCGTCGCGGGTGCGACGGCACCCGATGCGAAGCGCCGAACCTGCTCGGCTGCGTCAACCTCGGCCGGGCCCTGCGCGACGGCATCGGCACCGCTCGCGATCCCGCCGGGGCCGCGCGCACCTTCGAGCGCGTGTGTGATGCCGATCCGGGCGCCGCAGCGGGCGAGCAGGCGCAAGTCGGCCGCGCGTGCGCGCTGCTCGGCGGGATGCACCTGGCAGGCAGTGCCCCCGACGCGGCCGCGGCCCGCGGCCGCGGCCTGTCGGAACGTGCCTGCGAGCGGGGAGACGACTTCGGGTGCTTCAACGCCGCGACCGCGCACGCCACGGGGCTCGGAGGCCCCGTCGACGATGCACGGGCGTACGGCTACTACGAGCGCGGGTGTGACGTCGGAGATGCCGAGAGCTGCTTCGAACAGGCACGGCGTCTCGAGGCGGGCCGGGGCACGACGCACGATGCCGCGCGCGCACGGGCCGTGATGCAGAAGGCATGCACCGCGGGGTTCGCCCAGGCGTGTGCGGTGGCCTCGCCGCGCTGAGTCAGCCGCGTGCGCTCGACGCAGACCCGTGGCCCCCGCGAGGCGGCCTGGCCGCCTCACGTCGGGCGTGCGGCGCCCGTGCCCTCAGTGGCTGACGGGCGGGTCGGCGTAGTCGTCGGGATCGACGTTCGAGCGTGGCGGCAGCTTCTCGATCGCGGCACGCACCATGTCCTGGTGTTCGATCTCCTCGTCGCGCAGTTCGGTGAAGAGGGCCTTCACGTCGGCGTCGGTGACGTGCACGAGCGCGGCGGCAAAGTAGTCGTGCGCCTTGATCTCTGCGGCCATCGCCACGTCCATGGCGTCGTGCGCCGACATGAACATCCGTGCCTCGTCGAAGCCCGGCGCCTCGACATCCCAGAGCATCTCGCGCGTGACACGCCGCGGCTCGGTCGGGAAGAGGCGCTCGCGCCGCTCGCGCAGCTCGCTGCCGTGCTTGGCCTCGTTGACCGCCATGTCGCTGAAGAACCTCGCGGCATCGGGCGTGTGGTGCTGCGTCATCTGGTCGGCAAACTCTTCGTAGCGCTCGCGGGCTTCGTCCTCGATCAGGATCGCGAGGTCGAGGGCATCGACGAGCGAGAGGGCGGCGAAATCAATGGCTGGCGGCATCTGGGTGGAACCTCCGTGTGCCCGCCATGATACCCGGCCCCGGCGTCGACGCGACACGTGGCGCCGCCAGGATGCGGTCGAGGGGACGACCGCATCCTGACGATGGGGGATGCGCCACGTGCGGCAACGGGACGGCTCTAGAAGCGGTAGCCGAGCCCGAAGCCGATCAGCCAGGGGTTGATCTTCACGGCGCTGACCGTGGTGCCCGAGGCGGCGAGCATCACGTCGCTGCCGAGCGTGACGTACTTGACGTCGGCGTTGAGGAAGACCCTGGGCCCGAGCTTGATGTCGAGCCCCCCCTGCGCCGCCACGCCCACGCTGGTGCTCTCGAGGTCGAGGGCGCCGACACCGGGCACCGCGAGGTCCACGCTCGAGATGATCGTGAGGTTGGCACCGACCCCGACATACGGGCGCACCGTCGCCTCGGGCGCGAAGTGGTACTGCAGGCTCAGCACCGGCGGCAGGTGCTTGAACGAGCCGATCCCGGTGCCGCTGACCTCGACGTCGTGCTTCTGCGGGTAGGTGAGGATCAGCTCGGCCGCGACGTGCTTGCCGAGGAAGTAGGTGATGTCGACCTCGGGAATCAGCTTCTTGCTGACCGTGATGGCATCCGCGGGCACGCCGAGCGCCCCGATCGCGTCAGACTTGTCGGCGGTGCCGATGTAGACGCCGCGGGCCCGGATCATCAGGGAGCCTTCCTGGGCGAGTGCGACGCTCGGGACGAGCGCAATGGCGAGCAGGGCCACGCCGAACACAGTCTTCATGAGTCCATTCCTCTCTGTAGGGGCCGCGACGCCATGCAGGCGCCTGGGCGGATCATAAAGATGAGTATATCAGTAATGTTACCATTTTAATCATCTTGTGGCGGACGCCGCACCGCCCGCCGGGTTTCCAGATACACTGCGGCGCGTCAGCCTGAGGGAGGGGCCGTGCTGGGAATCAGACGAGAGACCGACTACGCCGTGCGGACGATCCTGCACCTCGCCAGCGTGGGTGAGGGCGTGAGCGTCACCGTGCGCGACATCGCGATGTTGCGGCGCCTCCCGCTGTCGTTCGTCCGACGCATCGTCGCGAGGCTCGGCGCCGCCGGCATCGTCGAGACCACGCGCGGCATGCGGGGCGGCGTCCAGCTGGCGCGGCCCGCGACCGACATCTCGCTGCTCGACGTGATCGGCGCCATGGAAGGGGGCGTCACGCTCAACCCGTGCGTCGCGACGCCGCACACGTGCCCGCTCTCGGACTCGTGCCCGGCCCAGCGGGCCTGGACCGACGCGACCCGCGTGCTCCAAGACCACCTTGCCTCGGTGCGCTTCAGCGCCCTCGCCGGGGTCGATCGCCGGCACATCCCGGCGCATCGGGCACTCATCCCCGTGACCGTCGAACGCCCCGCGGCGGCGAAGCCCGCCGCCGCGAAGCCGGCCGGTGCCAGGCGCGCCGTGGTGAAGCCCTCGGCGCGGCGGTCGGCCGGGAAAGGTCGACCCGCCGTCAGGGGCGTCTGACCGCACGCGATGTGCCGGGCGCCAGCCATCGCGGGCTGCCGCGCCTCAGCGCGCCCCTGTTACCGGTCGCCGTCCCCAGAGTTCGGCATGCGCATCGATCGTGCGCGCGAGTTGCGCGTCGTGCGACGCCGCGGCAACTGCCGCGTCGAGGTGCGCCGTCGCGGCGCCCGCCGCGCGCGTGCCGACGTGCATGAGCGCCACGGCGTAGTGCATCGCGCCGTCGCCACGGCGCGACGCGAGTGCGCGTTCCACCAGCACGACGCCGCTGTCGGCGGGAACCGGCAGCGCGATGCGCGTCGAATGCTGCGCTTGCCGCATCACCTCGATGGCATAGCCATAGTCGAACATCGCGAGCGCGTCTGGGGCCGACGTGCGGGCGCGCAGCGCCTCGATGAGCCGTGCGGCGCGCGTGGCGTCGGTCGATGCGTAGATCGTCGCCCGCCGCAGCGTCTCCATGCGGACGACCACGGGTGTCGTGGGCGTCAGCAGCGCGAGCGCGTCATCGACCACACGCGTGCGGTCGTAGGACGGCGATGGCGTGTTCCATCCCGTGCCAGGCCCCCACGGCAGCGATGCGGCCGAGCCAATGTCTGCCGGGAAGCACACCAGCGGAGGGCCGGCGATCGCGGCGACGGGCAGGGCAACGACGAACGACAGGGCAAGCAGCGGGCGGACACGTTTGACATGCAGCGTCACGAGTCACCTCCAGGATGTGATGGTCGTGGAGCATGACGCCTGCGATCGCCGCAGTGTTAGCGCGTGCCCCCTGGCGTTTCGCTCGACCAGGGCGACGTCCACTCGCGCCAGTCGGCCGTATCTCCGAGTCCCAGGACGTTCCACCACGCGTCGAGCATGCGCGGGTCGCCATTGACGATGCCCGCCCGCGATACGCCGGGCGGCGGCGGCACGAGGTGCGCGAAGCGATCGAAGACGAGTCCGCGTTCGCGCGCGTCGACGCGAGCCAGGAGGTGCCACAGGGTGAGGGCATCGGCCTCGCGCGCCGCCGCCAGCACCTCGGCCAGCGCCGCCGCACGCGCCTCGCCGCGGTCGCTGCCGAAGTCGATCACCTCGAGGGCGGCCACCACGCCGCGCGACGCATCGTCGAGGTACGGCGTGCCCGGGCCCGCACCCGGACGTGTCGAGGCCATCGCGCCCGCTGGCACGAGCGCGCGGCGTCCCCGGTGTGCGAACCCGACCCAGCCTGCCGTGACATGCAGCACACCAGCGCCGCTCTCGCTGACCTCGAGCGTGTACCGGCAGCCGAGATCGACCGCGACCGCAGACGGCGTCTCCACGAGGAACTGTCCCGGCGGTGCCCAGATCACGGCCTCCATCCTGCCGCGATCGAGGGCCAGGCGGTGACGCGTCGCCCCGGCATCGACGAGCCGAATGCGCGTGCCTGGCGCGAGGTCGACCGTGCCGATGTCACCCACCGCGAGCCGGGCCTGGCGGAGGCCCGTGTCGAGCGACGCGCCGACCCGCAGCCTCGACTCCCCGGGTGCGGAGGCGCCGTCCGTCCACGCGACCGTCCAGTGCGTCGCCACCGGCACCACGCGCCTGGCCATCCACGGGGCGGCAATCGCGAGCGCCAGCGTCGCCGCCACGGCCCAGGCGCGCCACGGCGCGTGAGCCGGGAGGCTGGCCAGCGGCGCGATGTCTGCCACCTCCGGCGCTGGACGCTGACTCCGAAGCGTCGACAGGAGCGCCTCGAGCCGCCGCACGTCGGCCGGCGCGTCGCCAAGCCCGCTCCAGAGGTAGTCGTCGTGGTTGTCGAATGGATCAGTCGCCTGGTTCATGGTCGGGCCTGCTATTGGTGCCGGGCCGCGGTCGCGCCGGGCGGGCGGGAGCCGTGATGCCGAGCGATGCGCGCAGCAACGCCATGCCGCGATGGAGGTTGACGCGCACCGACCCGTGCGTGAGGCCCGTGCGGTCGGCGATTTCCGGGCCGGTCAGGCCCTCGACGAGCCTGAGCACGAGCGTTTCGCGGTACGCTTCGGGCAGCCGCCTGATGGCGGCGAGCGCTTCGAGCGCCTCGGTGTCGTGGTGTGCCAGGCCAGCCAGATCGTCTGGGACGTCGACGGTGGGCATGTCGCGCCGGTAGTGATCGCGCGCGCGGTTGCGCGCGATGGCGGCAAGCCAGGGCCCGAACGACGACAGATCCCGCAGCGACGACAGGCGGCGCATCGCCTGGAGGAACACGTCGTGCACGAGGTCGTCGACGTGCGCGCGATGCACGCGCGCCAGCACGACGCCGTGCACCATCGGCGCGAAGCGGTCGTACAGCCGTCCGAACGCGACGCGATCGCCGCGGGCGGCGGCCGCGACGATCTGCACGTCGAGCGCGGGCGTGGCGGTCTCGTCCGGGTGTGTCAGGTCGTTCATGGCAGGCGCGCAGTCGCGTGGCACGGCAGTCGTCGCCCTCCCTGGCTCGGCGTGTGGGGCAAGACGCGCCGCCGCGTGAAGTGTTAGCGGCTGCGGGCCGGCGGGTCAAGGACGCCGTCGCGCGCCGATTCGCGTAGACTTGGCGCGTCATGGACGCCCTCACCTGCCTCAAGACACGACGCAGCATCCGCTCGTTTGCCACCACCGACATCGATGCAGCGATCGTCACCGACATTCTCGATTGCGCGCGCCTGGCGCCCACGGCGATGAACAGGCAGCCGTGGTCGTTCGTGGTCGTGCGCGACGCGGCCACGCGGCATCGCATGGTCGAGATCGCGGGGCACGCGGAGTTCCTGCGCACGGCGCCCGTCGCGATTGCCGTGTGCCTCGACGAGTGGGACTACTGGAAGGAAGACGGGTCGGCGGCGACGATGGCGATGTTGCTGGCCGCGCACGCGCACTGTCTCGGCGCATGCTGGGTGTCGATGGAGCCGCATCCGTACGCGCCGGCGGTCAAGACGTTGCTCGGCGTGGCCGACACGCAGCACCTGCTCGCCGTCGTCGCCCTTGGGTATCCGGTCGAGACGCCGAGCCCGGAGAAGCGCCCGCTGGCCGACATGGTGCGGTACCGCTGACCCCCCGACGGCCCCGCGCCCGCAATCGGCGCGTCGCCCGGGCAATTGACAACGCCCTGGCACAACGGTAGCGTCACTCAGCCGCGTCGTCGCGCAGGCGACGTCCGCGCGGCCCAGAGGGAGATCGGTGCTCATCTACGCCGCGATCGGGGCCTTCGGCCTCCTCTTCCTGCTCGTGATGCTGTTCGTCGGCGAGGTCTTCGGCGGCGATCACGAGGTGCATCCCGGCGATATCGGCACGGATCACGGCGATGTCGGTCACGAGGGCGGTCCCAGCATCTTCAGCGCGCGCATCATGGCGTCGTTCCTGACGGCCTTCGGTGTCGGGGGCGTGATCGCACGCTACTACGAACTCTCCCATCCCGCCTCGGCGGGCATCGGCGTCGTCAGCGGCGTCGTGATGGCGAGCGTCGTCTACCAGTTCGCGAAGCTGCTCTACTCGCAGCAGGCGTCGAGCGAGGTGCGGATGACGGGCCTCGTCGGGCGCACGGGCGAGGTGAGCGTGGGCATTCCGGCGGGAGGCGTCGGGCAGGTGACGCTCGAGTACGGGGGCGAGCGCACGACGCAGATCGCGCGCGCGGCGGACGGGGCGGCGATTCACCCCGGCGCGCTCGTGGTGGTGACGGCGCTGCGAGGCGATTCGATCACCGTCGCACGCGTCGAGGCGTCTGGAGGCAAGGCATGAGCGGTTGGCTCGCAGAGTGGTCGGCCATCACGATCGCATTCACGGTCCTGTTCGGCCTGCTCGGCATCTTCGCCGCGATGGCGCTCTTCGCGCGGAACTACATCAAGGTGCCGCCGTCGCAGGTGGCGATCTTCTACGGGCGCAAGCACACCATCGTCGACGACCACGGCGGCAAGACGCAGGTCGGGTTCCGCGTCGTGCGTGGCGGCGCGGCACTGCGCGTGCCGGTGCTCGAGCAGGTGGCGTACCTGTCGCTCAACGTCATCTCGATCCCGCTGAAGATCCACCGGGCCTACACGAAGGAAGGCGTGCCGGTCACCGTCGAGGCCGTGGCCAACGTCAAGATCGCCGGCGACGACATGTCGCTGCGCTCGGCGGCCGAGCGCTTCCTCGGCATGACCGTCGAGCAGATCAAGGGCGTGATCTTCCAGACGCTCGAAGGGCACCTGCGGGCGATTCTCGGCACGCTGACCGTCGAGGAGATCAACGCCGACCGGCAGGCGTTCGCGCAGAAGATGACCGACGAAGCTGCGGTCGACCTGAAGAAG
>JAEUQQ010000562.1 GCA_016789685.1 Acidobacteriota bacterium
AGGATTCGCGCCTCGGTGGCCACGTCGACGCCCGTGGCCATGAACGGCGACGTGCGGCACCCGTTGCCGGCAAGTCCCTGGCCGCGCAGGTACCGCCCCGTGAACTCGACACGCGGATCGGCGGCCAGCGCAGACACCACCGCCGCCTGCGCATCGGGCCCGAGGCTGTACTGCGACGGCTTCACCCACACGCGCTCGAGGCCCTGTTCGCGGTATACCGTCACGTGCCCGTTGTGCTGCAGGTACACGGCCGACGTCCGGAGGAAGCGCTCGATGCGCACGGCGTACCCGCCCAGCAGCACCAGGCCTGCGTAGCCCAGCGCGATCGCCAGCGCCGTGGCGAGGTTGCGCCGCCGGTTCCGCCGCAGGCTGCGCCACGCGAAGCGCCATCCGCGGTTCATGCGGGCTCCGCGGCCGTGTCGCCAGAAATGACGCCGTCGGTGATGTAGACGGTACGGGCCACGCGCGCCATGAGCTTCTCGTCGTGCGTCGAGAAGAAGAAGGTCACGTGGCGCTGCGCGTTGAGCGCGAGCATCAGGTCGATCAGGCGATGCGCCGTGCCGGAGTCGAGATTGGCCGTCGGCTCGTCGGCCAGCACGAGCAGCGGCGACGTGACCAGGGCCCGCGCAATCGCGACGCGCTGCCGCTGGCCACCCGACAGCTTGTCGGGAGCGTGGTGCACGTACTGGTCGAGCTCGACGTCCCTGATGGCCTGCAGCACGCGGTCGTGCCGCTCGCTGGCCGCAATCCGGTCGTTGATGAGCAGCGGGAGTTCGACGTTCTCGTAGACGTCGAGCACCGGCACGAGGTTGAACGACTGGAAGATGAATCCGATCTTCTCGTTCCTCAGCTGGCTCCGCTCGTCGTCAGACAGGTGGGCGACGTCGCGTCCCTCGACGAGCACGGCTCCCTGGTCGGGTTCGTCGATGCAGCCAATCATGTTGAGCAGGGTGCTCTTGCCCGATCCCGACGGGCCGACGAGCGCCGTGAACTCACCCCGCCGCAACTCGAGCGAGGCCCCACGCAGGGCGGGCACGGTGGTCTCACCGAGGCGGTAGGTCTTGTGGACGGCGTCGAGGCGGATGAAGGAGGTCGAGGGCATGCCGCTGAGATTGTACCGGGACGCCGCCGGCGGTGCGCGCGGCCACTCGTCCCATGTGACTGGAGTGGCGCGTCCATCCCGGTCGTGACGACGACAGGCGGCCCCGGTATAATCGGGCACTCACTTCAGGAGTCCCCATGGACGTGCCCGACGGCTCCCCGGCGTCAGCACCCGTCCCGGCCTGGTCAGCCCTGGTCGGGCGCCTGCGCTCGCTGCGCCCTGCACTCGCTCGCCTCGGGCCACTCGCCGGCCGCCTCCGCGGCGGACTCGAGCGCGGGTTCGCGCGCCTCAAGGACCTCGGGGTCGACTCGCCCGTCGTCGAGCAGTTCATCGAGCTGTGGAAGCGGGTCGGCGCGCTGCGCGCCGCGGGCATCCTCGTCGCCATGCTCACGCCGCTCGCGAAGTTCGTTGTCGTGCCCCAACTGGCGTCGTCGGCCCTGGCGACCTGGGCGCAGGCCTACGGCGTCGACGTCAGGGTGCGCGACTGGAGCGCCGACCTGATCGACCTCGAGGTCACGGCCCACGAGGTCCTCGTCACGCCACACGCGCGCTACTCCCAGCCCGACCTGCTCAATGCCGACAACGTCGTCATCGACCTGAGCCTCTGGCGGCGGCTCACCCGCGGCACGTGGACGCAGCAGGTGAGGCTCGAGGGGGCGCAAGTCACCTTCGAACGCCTCGAGACCGGGCACTGGAACTGGAGTGACGTCGCCGACTCCGACGCCGGACGCGAGGAGTTTCCCGCCATCGCCATCCCGCGCCTCGTCGCGTCGGATCTCCGCGTCCGCTGGATCGAGCACCTGCGCGGCGCGTCGGGTTCCGGCATCGTCAACGAGTCGATCGGCACCATCCACCTCGACGATGCCGACCTGTCGGTGTCTGACCTGGCCGGCCCGGACGACCCGCGGTCGACGCCGTCGACCGTCGTGCTCAAGGCGCGGTCTGGCGACGGCCGGGTCGTCGTCGAGGGGGCGCAAGTCACCTTCGAACGCCTCGAGACCGGGCACTGGAACT
>JAEUQQ010000572.1 GCA_016789685.1 Acidobacteriota bacterium
TTCGTCGAGGCCAATCCCCTCGAGGGCCTGGCGCAGTTCACCCTCGAGGTGCTGTTCTGGCCGGCGGCCGACGGCCCGGCCGAGCAGCGCTTCGTACACATCGAAGACGTGCGCGATGGCGGCAACCGCGTGCTGATCGAAACCCGGATGGTGGGAGGTGGCGCCTGGAGCCTCGACACCTTCCTGAAAGAAGGCACCTCGTCGCGGCCGCTGCTCGATCGTGCGATCACGCATCCGGGCAACCGCTGGCATGTGGCGTCGCTCGTCTACGACGGCCGCGAGATGTCGCACTATGTCGACGGCGTGCGCGAACTGTCGGGGCACGTGGCGTTCGGCCCGCTGGCATCGGGGCGAACGTCGCTGGGCGTGCGCCAGAACCTCGTGTACTGGTTCAAGGGGCGCATCAGGGCGCTGCGCGTCACGCCACGCGCGCTGGGGCCCGACGCGCTGATGCGCGTCCCGGCGGCTGCGGGCGCCGTGCGTTGAGGGTTCGAGGGTCGCGGCCGCGCGAGCGCCGCGCGCCTGACGTGTCTGCCGTCGTGGTGGGAATCGGTTGCGATCCCGGCATGCCATCCGTATGCTGTGCTCGCTTCGCGTAACGAGACTTTTCCGGAGGATGTCGTGCCGTCGGTGATGCCCTTCCAGCACGTCGCGTGGGACTCGGTGCCCGTCGAGTCGCCGGCACCAGGGATCGACCGCCAGATGGTGGTCGGCGAGCGGTTGATGATCTGCCGGCTGCGCTTCGACCCGTTCGTGGTGACGCCGGTGCACTCGCACGTGCACGAGCAGATGACGATCGTGGAACGCGGGCGCGTGCGTTTCTTCGTCGAGGGTGAGGAGCGCATCGTGCAGGCCGGCGACGTGCTGCACTTTCCGTCCAACGTCCAGCACGGGGCGACGATGCTCGACGAAGAAGTCGTGCTCATCGATATCTTCACGCCGATCCGCGAAGACTTCCTGGTGCGGACCTGACGCCGCGATGAGCAGGCGTGAGCTTCGCGGTCGCGCGTGGCGGTTACGGTGCGGCGGGCGTCAGCCAGCCGTGTGCCCGCATCCAGTCGGCCAGGCGGTCGGGCCACGCCGATGTCGGACCGAGGCCGGGCGAGACGCCGAAGCCATGCGCCCCGCGTTCGAACAGGTGGAACTCCGTCGCGACACCGTGCCGGCGGAGGGCCGCGACGAGCGCGAGGCTGTTCTCGACCGGGACACTGCGGTCCTCGCTGGTGTGCACGATGAACATCGGCGGCGCGCCGGAGATGACCTGACGCTCGATCGACCAGCGATCGCGCAGGCCAGCCGACGGCTGGGCGCCGAGCAGCGCCGTGACCGAGCCGGCGTGCGCGAACGGCGGGTGCATCGTCACGACGGGGTAGAGCAGCGCCACGAAGTCTGGGCGCGCGCTGGTGGCATCGAGCGGGTGCCCGGTGCGACCGTCGGGCGCATCGAACAGCATGGCCGCGCTCGCCGCCACGTGGCCGCCGGCCGAGGCGCCGAACACGCCGATGCGCGCGGGATCGACGCCGAACTCCCGTGCGCGCGCACGCACGAGACGCACGGCGCGCAGCACGTCCTGCAGGGGCGCGGGTTGACCGTATTCCACGAGGCGGTACCGAAGCTCGAAGGTCGCGACGCCGAGGCGGCGCAGCGCCGACCCCACGCCGCCCGACTCGTTGGCGATGGCCAGGCGTACGTAGCCGCCGCCCGGGCACAGGATGACCGCCGTTCCGGTCGCGGTGCCCACGTCCGGGGGACGGTAGGTGAGCGAGGGCTGCTGCACGTTGTAGACGCGGCCGTCTTCGACTCGCTCGACGCCGCCATCGGGTCGTGCGCCGGGGACACCCTCGGGCCAGAGCGGAATGACCTGCGACCCTGGTGAGGCGGTGGGCGGCTGTGCGTCCACCACCGGCGAGCACCACAACGCGAGGCCCATGGCCGTGGCCATGTGGCTCGCCCGCACAAACGACGTGAGCGTCACGAACGGCGCCTCCTGCGCGTCACGGCGTGACGCGCGACCGACATTCTACCGGTAGACAGAGCCCCTCTATGAGCAGCCTCGACTGGGTCGTCATTTTCGGCTACTTCGGCATCCTCCTCGCGTTGACCTGGTGGGTCATCCTGAAGAACAAGGACACGGCCGATGACTACTTCCTCGCTGGCCGCGGCCTCGGTTGGCTGATCGTGGGCGCGTCGATCTTCGCGTCGAACATCGGCTCAGAGCACCTGGTGGGGCTGGCAGGGTCGGGCGCGACGAGCGGCGTGGCGCTGGCGCACTACGAACTGCACGCCTGGTGCCTGCTCGTGCTCGGGTGGGTGCTCGTGCCGTTCTACATGCGCTCGCGCGTGTACACGATGCCCGAGTTCCTCGAGCGCCGCTTCTCGCCGGCGTCGCGGACCGTGCTGTCGTTGATCTCGCTGGTGGCCTACGTGCTCACCAAGATCGCGGTGGGCATCTTCGCCGGCGGCGTGGTGTTCGGTGCCCTGCTGCCCGAACTGCATCTCAATGTCTTCGGGATGGACTTCAACTCCTTCTGGGTCGGATCGGTGGCGGTCGTGATGCTGACGGGGCTCTACACCGTCATGGGCGGCATGCGTGCGGTCGCCTACACCGAGGCACTGCAGACACTCGTCCTGGTCATCGGGTCGTTGCTGCTGACCGTGTACGGCCTCCGGGCCCTCGGTGGGTGGGACGAGTTGCGCGTCGTGCTCGGCTCCGAGATGTTCAACCTGTGGAAGCCCCTGATTCCCGAGGGGGTCGAGGGGACGTGGGCACCCGTCAAGGAAGCCGGGCGGATGGCGTGGTACTTCAATGGCAACTACCCGTGGCTCGGGATGCTCTTCTGCGCGCCGATCATCGGCCTGTGGTACTGGTGTACCGATCAGTACATCGTGCAGCGCACGCTCAGCGCACCCAGCGAGCGCGAGGCGCGGCGCGGGACGATCTTCGCGGCGCTGCTCAAGCTCCTGCCGGTGTTCATCTTCATCGTGCCGGGCATGATCGCAGTGGCCCTCGCCCGCACGGGGCGCGCGCCAGGGCTCGACTCCATCGTCGATGCCTCGGGCAACGCCGTAGCCGAGGCCGCGCAGGGCGCGTACCCGTTGCTGGTGCAGAGCGTGATGCCCGCCGGGCTGCGCGGCATCGTGGTCGCCGGCCTGCTGGCCGCGCTGATGAGTTCCCTGGCCGGCGTCTTCAACGCCTGCTCGACGCTGTTCACCATCGACTTCTACCAGCGCTTCAACCCGGGGGCCTCGCAGGAGAAGCTGGTGTGGGTCGGGCGCGTCGCGACGACGGTCATGGTGCTGGTCGGTATCCTCTGGATTCCTGTCATTCAGGGGGCGCGTGGCCTCTACGACTACCTGCAGGGCGTGCAGGGCTACCTTGCTCCGCCGATCGCCGCCGTATTCTTCTTCGGCGTCTTCATGAAGCGCCTCAACGGCAAGGGCTGCCTCGCCGCACTCTCCGTGGGGTTTCTCATGGGGGTGTTCAGGCTCGCCGTCGACACGCCCGTCACCCTCAAGGTGGGCGGCTTCGAGGCAGGCTACGCCGAAGGGTCGCTGCTCTGGATCGTCAACAACATCTACTTCCAGTACTACAGCCTGCTGATCTTCGTCGTGTCGGTGCTCGTGTTGATCGCCGTGAGCTACGCCACCGAGCCGCCCGCCGAGGAACAGCTTGCCGGCCTGACCTTTGCCACGGTGAGCGCCGAGGAGCGCCGGGTCTCGCGCGCGAGCTGGAATCACTGGGATGTGATCAACTCCGCGGCCGTCATGGCGTTGATCGTGATCGCCTACCTCTATTTCAGGGGTTGAGCGGCGCGCCACGGGGGCGCAGGCGACGATGGCGATCTACATCGGGTTCGATTCGAGCACGCAGGGTCTGACGGCCGTCGCGATCGACGTGCGCGGCGGCGTCCGCGAGGTCGTGTTCGCCGAGGTGCTCAACTTCGACGCCGGGTGGCCCGAGTACGGGACGCACCACGGCGTCGTTCCCTCGGACGATCCGCTCGTGGCCCTTGCGCCGCCGCTCGTCTGGGTCGACGCGCTCGAGCGGATGATGGGCGAACTGGCCCGCGGCGTCGATCTGTCGTCGGTGCGGGCCATTGCAGGATCGGCGCAGCAGCATGGCAGCGTGTACCTCGCGCGGGGCGCGACGGCGATGCTGGGCTCGTTGGACCCGGGGCGCGCCCTCGCCGATCAGCTCAGGCCGCTCCTGTCGCGCGCGATGTCGCCGATCTGGCGTGACGCGAGCACCACGACCGAGTGCCGCGAGATCGCTGCGGCGATGGGCGGCGCGCAGGCGGTGGCATCGCTGACGGGCTCGAGGCCGTTCGAGCGCTTCACCGGGCCGCAGGTCCGGAGGTTTGCCACGCGTGAGCCAGACGCGTACGCCCGCACCGAGCGCATCCACCTCGTCAGCTCCTTCCTGTGCTCGCTGGTTGTCGGCGCGTCAGCGCCGCTCGACCCGGGTGATGCGTCGGGGATGAACCTGATGGACCTCGCCGCGCGCCAGTGGTCGGATGCGGCCCTCGACGCAACGGCGCCGGGCCTGCGCGACAGGCTGCCCCCGATCGTGCCGTCGGATCGCATCGTGGGCAGGCTCGCTCCGTACTGGCGCCAGCGGTATGGCTGGCCCGACGTTGCGGTGACCGTCTGGTCGGGCGACAACCCGTGCAGCCTGATCGGCACCGGGCTCGTGCGGCCGGGCACGGTCGCCGTGTCACTCGGTACGAGCGACACCGTGTTCGGCGTGATGGCGGCTCCCTCGGTCGATACCTCGGGCACCGGACACGTCTTCGGCGCGCCGACCGGCGAGTACATGGGGTTGACCTGCTTCCAGAACGGATCCCTCGCGCGCGAGCGCATCCGCGACCTGTACGGTCTCGACTGGGACGGGTTCTCGCGGGCGCTCGCGTCGACGCCGGCTGGCAACCGGGGGCGAGTCCTCCTGCCGTGGTTCGAGCCCGAGATCACGCCGCTGGTGCTGACGCCGGGCGTGCGGCGATTCGACCTCGCCCCCGATGATGTGGGGGGGAACGTGCGCGGTGTGGTCGAAGGGCAGATGCTGGCGCTCGCGCGGCATTCGTCGTGGATGGGCGTCGAGATCGCGACCATTCGCGCGACGGGCGGGGCCGCCGTGAACCGCGACCTCCTCACCGTGATGGCCGATGTGTTCGACGCCGACGTGTACCAGTGCGACACGCGGAACTCGGCAGCCCTCGGCGCGGCCTTGCGGGCGTGGCACGCGGACGCCGGCGCGTCACGGCGTCCCCGCGGCTGGGACGATATCGTCCGCGGGTTCACCGACCCGCTGGCCTCGAGCCGCGTCGTACCGGATCCATCGCGCGTGGCCGTGTATCGCACGCTGCGCGCGCGCCACGCGGCCTGCGAACTGGCTGCCCTCGGTGCTTGACCGTCGCCTCGGGTGTTTTCCCGATACCACACTCGGGTGTCGCCCCTGTCCCGGCTCGGGCCGAACACGTGGCCGAGTCGGGTGCCTGGGCCCATGAGGTCGGGCGGCGGCCCGATTTTCACGACCGGCGCCGAAGCGTAGGCTTGTGTCCAGATTCGGGCCGCCATCACGGCGGCAGAGACGGAGGGACATCATGGCACGGCATCAGGGTGGCGAGACGGTGGGCGCAGGGTTCTTCATGAACGTGGCCGAATGGAACGTCGAGACGTTCTCGGGCGACGGCGGTGTGCTGCCGGGTGGGGCCGAGACCGTGTACCGCCAGGTGCCGACGCTGGTGCTGCTGATGGCGGCGCCGCTGCTGGGCGCGGCGTTTGCGATGTTCCTGCCGTTCATCGGCCTGGCGCTAGTGGCGCAGTACTTCGCGAAGCAGGCCTGGGCGTTCGTCCGCGACATGTCGCACGCGGCCCTCGTGGCGATGAGCCCCCGCATGGCGGCGGGCGAAGCGTACCTGACGGGCGACAAGAGCCAGGCGGCCAAGGCCGATGGTCCCGAGGCGCGTCTCGAGAAACTCGACGACGCCCTGAAGGCCAAGGACGACAGCACCCCAAAGGCGTAAGTCGGCCGGCTGGTGGACGAGGCGGGCTGGCGCGAATCGCCCTCAACGCTCGACCTTGATGACCCCCTCGCGAATCGCGAAGTGGATCAGCTCGGTCCGGCTGTGCAGCCCGAGCTTGTCCATCAGGTGTTCGCGGTGGCTCATCGCGGTCTTCACGCTGATGTCGAGGATGTTGGCGATGTCCTTGTTGCTCTGGCCCTCGGCTACCAGCTTCAAGACCTGCTTCTCGCGATCGGTCAGGCTCTCGTAGCGTCCAGAGCCCGACGCCAGGTCGCGGGCGGGTTCGGGGCGCACCGCCTCGTGGGCGATCTCGGGATCGAGCACCAGGCCCCCCCGTGCTGCTGCACGAATCGACCCAGGCAGTTCGCGTCCAACCGAACGCTTCAACAGGTAGCCGGCCACGCCGGCCTGCATGAAGCGCCGCACGTATTCGTGGTCGTCGTATTGCGTCAGCACGACGACCTTGACGTCGGGATGGTCGCGGCGAATCTGCAGTGTGGCCTCGAAGCCGCCAAGCCCGGGCATCGACACGTCCATGACGATGACGTCGGGGCGTAGCGCGGCGCACCGCTCGATTGCCTCCTCGCCGCTCGACGCCTCGCCGACGACCTCGATGTCGCTCGTTTGCGTGAGCAGGGCCCGCACGCCTTCGCGCAGGATGGTGTGGTCGTCGGCGAGCACAACGCGAATCTTGTTCATGCCTTGTCTACCAGGTGTGGCGCGTCGAGCACGATCCGCGTGCCGTCGCCGGGTGCGCTGTCAACCGTCACCGTACCATCGATGCTGGCCATGCGTTCGCGCATGCCCATCAGGCCCAGGCCCCGTGCGTCGTCGGTGTTGCCGCCCCCCACCGACGCGACGTCGAACCCGCTGCCATCGTCCTCGACTTCGATGACGAGCCGCGCGCCCGTCGCGCGGCACTGCACGAGCACGTGCTCGGCGTGGCCGTGCCTGGCGACGTTGACGATGGCTTCCTGCGCGGCCCGGAACAGCGTCGTCTCGAGCGTACGCGACAAGCGCGCGGGCCACTCGTCGGTTTCGATCCGGGCGGCGACGCCGGCGGGCGTGAGGTGACGATCGATGACGCGCTGGAGCGCCGCCACCAGGCCGAGCTCGTCGAGGGCGGTAGGGCGCAAGTCGTGGATGAGCCTGTGCGCGTCGTCGAGCGCGCGCGTCGCGATGTTGCGAGCCTCGAACAACTCGGGATTCACCGCGTCGTCTGGCGTGGCGGCCAGCGCCATGTCGAGCCGAAGGGCGAGTGCCGCGAGGGCCTGGCAGGTGTCGTCGTGAAGCTCGCGGGCCAGGCGCCGACGCTCGTCCTCCTGCGCGGTGATCAGCTGGCGCAGCAGGCGCGCCCGCTGCCGGTCTCGCGCTTCGAGTTCCTCGTTGGCCCTGGCGAGCGCCGCCGTCCGGTCGGCTACGCGGGCTTCGAGCTGGCTGTTGCTGTCGGCCAGGGCCTGGATCGACCGGTCGAGGGCCTGGCGCATGCGTTCGAATGCACGGCCGAGGAGCCCGATCTCGTCTTCGCCGGCGATCGGCACGGGGGTCGAGAGGTCGCCGCCGGCCAGCCGTTCGGCGTGATCGCGCAGCGCATCGAGCGGTACCCGTACACTGCGGCCGACGCCCCACGCCAGCAGCCCCAGCAGCGCCATCATCGTGGTGGCCGCGCCGAGCGCCAGCGCAGCTGGCGAGCCGCCAGTGTCGTGCTCGGGCAGGACGAGCACCCACGGCGCATTCCTGAGCGACTCGCGGTGCCGGGCCGTCGAGGGCGTCTGCCCGGCCGGGCCGGCAAGATCGCGGCCTGAACGGTCGACCAGCATCGCCGGCACGTTGGGATACTGGCGGAGGAGCGCAAAGAACTCCGCGGCACGGCGCCCCCGGATGTCGATGCTTCCACACGCCGCGCCGAGCATCGCACCGCGCAGATCATTGATGGCGATGCAGGCCACGACCTGTGGGCGGGGGACGTCAATCCGCTCCGAGGTCGCGGCGCCGCGCGTCTCGGCTGCCGACAGGACGCCGGCCAGTTCGCCAGCCGGTGGCGTGCGCAAGCTGCCTTCGTGCGCAAGCTCACGGCCGGTTCGATCGACGATGAACACCGCGTCGGCGATTCGCGACTGGATGAAGGGCCGCCTGAGAGCGTCGCGGGGTATCGGAGTGCCCCCGCTCATGGCCGACCTGGCCTGCGAGACCACCTCCTGCAGCACGGCGAGCAGTTGCGTCAGTTCACGGTCGACCTGCGCGGTCATCGAGTGGACGATGGCCGCGTGCGAGGCATCGAGGTGCGCCTGCTGCCGGCGGTACGCGACGACGCCGATGGCGCCGAGCAGGATCGACGTCAGGGCGACGCCCGTGGCGATCAGGATGACGACGCGTTGCTCGAGCGAGCGGACGACGCTCACACGCGCCCCCGGCGCAGCGAGCGCACCATGCGCAACAGCACCGTGTCGTCGGTGTCGACGAGCCTGATGACCACGCGACGATTCTGGATGAGGCTGGTGGCCTCGCGCCAGACTGTTCCGTCGGGCGTTCGAACGACCTGGACCACCACCGGGTGGTCGGGGTCGCGGGAGATCGCCACGTGGGCATCGAGATTGCCCTCAACCAGCATGCCTGGCGGCAGCGCGGCGGTGCCGTCGAGCGTCTGGGCGATGACGCACACGACGTCCCCGGTCGAGGCGCTGCGGAACGTCATCCGGACGGGCCGATCGGCCCCGGGCGTGTGCAGGACCTCGATGGGCGGCCACGAGAGGCGATCGGGAAACACCGCCGGGATCATCAGGCGCGTGCCGAGGTCACGCTCGGCCGACTGGACCGACTCGTAGCGGATGACCGCGCGGGGCTCTCCGAGCCAGCCGGGCACGACGGCGTCGGCCACCCGGAGCAGCAACGCGCCTACGACGAACACCATCACGCCGCGGGCGACGTAGGCCACCCTCGAGGTCGGGGCCGGCGGCGGGGCCCCGTGTCCGGGAATGGGGGGGGCGGCAGGCGACGCGGTCATGAGACGAGACACATCGTGACCAGCAGGCCGACGGCGGTCAGCGAGAGCGGGAGGTAGTGGGGTTCGGCGAGGGCATGCTCGTCGTTGGCGAGCCGATGGCAACGCCGCTCGAGGGCTTCGAGGCGTCCCTGCCCGAGCAGGCCCAGGTAGTCGCCACTGGCGGCCTTGCCGCTGGCGACGAGCGCGCGCGCCAGCGCGATCGGGCGCCCGGTCACGTGCGCGGCCGTGTCGTCGGCGCGCCATTCGAGTTCCTGGTGCTGCCGTCTCGCGATGATGTGCGCGAGCGGCGATGCGATCAGGACCAGCCGCACCGACACGAGGACGATCGAGCGCCGGAGGTCGCGGCTGGCCAGGTGCGACAGTTCGTGCGCGATGGCGGCCTCGAGTTGCGGCTCGGTCAGGTGGGCGAGGGTGGCCGTCGAGAACAGGAGGTGGCGCCGCCTGACGCCTTCGAGGTGCATCAGCGGCTTCGCGCTGTCAACGATGCGTACGACCGGGGGCGCGACCCCCATGCGTTCCGACAACTGCCGCACGAGGCCGTCGATGAGACTGACGCGCGCGTCGTCGTCGGGGAGGTCTCTACCGGCGTCAGCGTGATTCCGGTGCAACCGGAGCCTGACGTCGCGGGCCAGGAACAGCGCCCCGATGGCCGCGCAGACCCACCAGGCCGACTGCCGGAACGGCAGGTCACCGACCACGAGGCGGTCGAAACGCTGGCTGACGAAGAGGGCCTGGGCGAGGAACTCATCGCTCGTCCGCCACGGCGCGAGCCAGGTGGCGACCGGCACGAATACGACGGGAAGGACGAGCGCCAGGTCGCGGAGTGCGATACGCGTCGCGGGCGCTCGCACGGCGAGCGCCCGGATCACCCCTTCGACGCTGACGCAGGCGATGAGGCTGTGCAGCGTGAGCCCGATGACGAGGTCAGGGATGAGGGGCATTGTTCGTGTGCCCCGACGAGTGTGACACCAAACGCTCGAGTTCGAGCGGGTGTTCGTGATGCATGCGTTCCTCGCTGATGCGTCCGGTGAAGATCGACGTGTCGAACGGAAAGACGTCCGGGCTGAAGTGGGCGTTGTAGATGTGCCACACGATGACCACGAGGAAGGCCAGCAGCCCCTCGTTGCTGTGCGCGACCTTCGAGGCCGGAATGAACTCACCGGGGAGCCAGCGGGCCGCCAGGACCGGGTAGAGCAGCACGATCCCGGTGGCAATGACGATGATCGCGCCGAAGATGAGGCCCCAGTACTCGAACTTCTGCCGGTAGTCGAACCGGTCGAACCTCGGCGGCGACGGCTCCACACCGAGATAGAAGCGCAGCGTGCGGATCGCGTCGCGGAAGTCCTGCTTGGTCGGGACCATCGTGAGGCGCGACCGGTTGACCACGACCTCCCACACGGCGCCCCACACGTGGACGATGGCGAGGACCGCGAATGCGATGCCGGCCGCGCGGTGGAACCAGCGCGCGCGATCGACGCCCCCGAGGGCGTCCATGATCCACTGCGACGACGTGGCCTCGAAGAACTTCTGCGGCAGCCCCGTCACCGACAGGATGGTGAAGAGCGTCATCATCGCGATGTGCTCGAGGCGTTGCCTCAGCGAGAATCGTTCGTACGTCGCGCTCATCGGTTCACCACGACACGCCAGATGTGCAGGAGGATCTGCAGGATCAGGCCGCCAATCATGAAGGGGATCAGGAACTTGTAGCCCAGCGTCACGGCGTAGACCAGCGGCGTGCGGCTCCAGCTCGGCTCGTAGTGCGACATCCAGGCATCGGGGAACGACTCGGTCGCCCCTTCGTGGCAGCGCTGGCAGGTCTTCTGGAGGTTGGCCTTCAGCACGGGCGAGTTGGGATCGTCGGTCTTCGTGATGTCGTGGACGCCATGGCAGTCGGTGCAGCGGGCGATGACGGGCATCGAGCTGTCGTCACGCGAACCGCGCAGGCGGGCCGTCACCCCGTGAAAGTCGGTGAGGTAGGTCTGGTGCACCGCCACCGACAGGCCGTATTTGTCCATGACCTGCTTGTCGCCATGGCACGTCGCGCACATCTCGGGCGTGTGCGCGCGCCAGTCGGACTCGTGCGGCCCAGCCGTGTCGTGCGATCGGTGGCAGTCGGTGCACGTCGGCACGTCGGGATTGTCGTCGTCGACCAGTGCCTTGCCATGCACGCTCTTCGAGTAGACCGTCGAGATGCCCGCGTGGCACTTCGCGCACGTCTGCGAGATGCGCGACCGCGGCTTGCTCGGCGAGGCGACGTTGTGCGCGCCGTGACAGTCGGTGCACAGCGGCGCCGTCGTGTCCCCACGCGCCTGCGCCACGTGGTGCACGCTGTCGAGCGTCTTCTTGAACGTGGCGAAGTGGCAGTGCGTGCACTGCTCCTGGAACGCCACCGAGACGTCGCGCTTCGTCTGGAAGCTGGTCGTCGGGTGCGGCATCTCGTCGAAGCCGGCGTGGCAGTCGAGGCAGCCCAGCGCGCCGCCGTGCACCGACGCCTTGATCGTCGCGGGGTCCACGAACAGCGACCGCGTCTCGCCGTTGCCCAGTGTCGTCGTCAGCTCCTTGTCGCTGTGACACATCAGGCAGTCGTCGTCGGCCGGGGTCGCGGCTGGTGCCTCGGCCGCTGCCGGGGCAGCCGCCGCGGTCGTGTCAGCCGGGGGAGAGGTTGGCGGCTGCATCGCCAGCGCGAGCAGGAGGGCAAGGGCGTGAGTCATAAGCCTGTATGAAGGGGAAGCCGGGGAACGAGCATCTCTCCCGAAGGCCCGAGCAAGCCGATTGCCAGCGGGCACATCGAGAAAAATCACCGGAAACGTGTAGGATCCCCAATCGGCACCCGCGCGTAGCCGGATTCCCGGCAGCCGCAACCCTCCGCGCCGCCCGCACACCCGAGGATGAGCTGTGGAAATGTCGCCTGTCCCCGTCGCCCGCCTGACCACACGCCACGTCGCCTTCCTCGGCGTGCCATGGGACGCGATGTCGTCGTTTCTCAGGGGCGCCGCAGGTGGGCCGGCCGCGGTGCGCCGGGCGCTGGCGTCGCCGTCGGCCAACTGGACCACCGAGTCGGGCCGTGACCTGGCCGCCGAGGAACGCCTCGTCGATGCCGGCGATGTGCACGTAGGCGCAGATGCCTCAGCCGTCGAGGCGATCGCCACCCAGGCCCGAGCCGTCCTCGCGACCGGCGCGCGCGTCATCGCCTGCGGGGGCGATCACGCCGTCAGCCTGCCCCTCGTGCAGGCACACGCGGCGCTGCATGGGCCGCTCACCGTGCTGCACCTCGACGCCCACCCCGATCTCTACGACACGTTCGAGGGCCAGCGGTTCTCGCATGCCTGCCCGTTTGCGCGCATCATGGAAGCTGGCCTCGCGCGTCGTCTCGTGCAGGTCGGCATCCGCACCATGACGCCGCACCAGCGGGCACAGGCCGACCGCTTCGGTGTCGAGGTGATGCCCATGGATGTGTGGCCCGCGGCGCCGCTCGTGCTCGATGGGCCGGTCTACCTGTCGCTCGACCTCGACGTGATGGATCCTGCGTTCGTGCCGGGCGTCTCGCACCACGAACCCGGCGGGGCCAGCGTGCGCGACGTCGTGCGGCTCGTGCAGCGCCTGCAGGGGCGCCTCGTCGGGGCCGATGTCGTCGAACTCAACCCGTCGCGCGACCGCGACGACGTGACGGCGATGGTGGCCGCCAAGTGCGTCAGGGAACTCATCGACCGCCTGTTGGAGTAGCGCCATGCAGATGCACGACATTCCCTTTGGCACGGTCGACTGGAGCGCGGTCACGCCGACCGAGCATCCGGGCGAAACGGGCGTCGCCCTGTGGCGCACGCAGCATTGCGGCACGATCCGCGTGCGCATGGTCGAGTACACGCCGGGATACACGGCCGACCACTGGTGCAGCAAGGGGCACGTGCTGTTGTGCCTCGAGGGCGAACTCCACACCGAACTCCGCGACGGGACGCGCGCGGTGCTGCGGCCGGGAATGAGCTACCACGTCGCCGACGACACGGCGCCACATCGCTCGTCGGCGCCCGGCGGCGCGACGCTGTTCATCGTCGACTGAATGCGCGGCGTCAGGCCGCGCGACGCGCGTCAGCCGCGATCGCGGTCGCGACGCACGGTGACCTTCTGGCCGCGGAGCTTGGTCTTGCGCATGGCGGCCAGGATGTCGTTGGCCATCGCGTCCGGGACCTCGACGAGCGAGTAGGCGTCGCCGATCCTGATGCCGCCGAGGACGCTCGAGGGCACACCGGCCTCGCCGGTGATGGCGCCCACGATGTCGCCCGGGCGCACGCCGGCGCTGCGACCCGCCCCGACGAACAGCACGGTCATGGGCCCGTCATACCCGCTCGCGCGCGGTCGCGCGGGTGAGCGCGGTGGCGCGTCGCGCTCGCCGCGCTCGCGTCGGGCCGGACGCTCGTCGTGCAACGGGGGCTGCGCGATCTCGGCGTCGGCGAGCGCGGGCTCACCGGTGTCGTGCACCATCTTGATGGCGGCCGCCGCGATGTCGAGCACGTCGAATTCCTGCGCCAGGGAATCGACGATGGCCCTGGCTTCACCGAAGTCGCCGGCCGTGAGCTGTTCGCGCAGCGCATCGCGCGTCGCCTCGAGCCGCCGAGCCCGGAGGTCCGCGACGCTTGGCAGCGGCAGGACCTCGATCTTCTGCTTCGTCAGCGCCTCGACCGAGCGCAGGAACCGGTGCTCCCTGGGGTTGGCCAGCGTGATCGCCACGCCTTCGCGCCCGATGCGGCCGGTGCGGCCGATCCGGTGGATGTAGACCTCGGGCGACGTGGGCACATCGAAATTGATCACATGCGACACGTGATCGATGTCGAGGCCACGCGCCGCCACGTCGGTGGCCACGAGCACGTCCGACTGCTCCTTGCGGAATGCATCCATCACCCGATCGCGCTGTCGCTGTGCCAGGCCGCCGTGGAGCGCCTGCGCCCCGAAGCCGTGGGCCTGGAGCGTGTTGGTGAGTTCATCGACCTCGACGCGGGTGCGGCAGAACACGATCGCCGACTTCGGATCCTCGAAATCGAGGATGCGCCCGAGGGCGGCCATCTTCTGGGGCCGCCCGACGATGTACGCCGACTGCCGGATGCGAGGGAGCTTGCCCGCCGGCCGCTTCTCGCGGGCGATCGTCACGCGGCTCGGGTTCTTCAGGTGCTTGCCGGTGATGGCCGCGATGCGCGGCGCCATCGTCGCGGCGAACAGGGCGGTCTGGCGCGCTGACGGCGTCGCCGAGAGCAGCGCATCGATGTCGTCGGCGAAGCCCATGTCGAGCATCTCGTCGGCCTCGTCGAGGACCAGGATCTCGACCGCCGACAGGTCGAGGGTCTCGCGCCGAAGGTGCTCGAGCGCGCGGCCCGGCGTCGCCACCACCACATCGACGCCGCGCCGGAGCGCGCGGCTCTGCAGTTCCATCGACGCGCCGCCGTACAGGGGGACCACCGTGAGGCGCAGATG
>JAEUQQ010000638.1 GCA_016789685.1 Acidobacteriota bacterium
CGGCAAGGTCGCCTGGGGCAGCCGCCGGGTGGCTGGATGCCCGCCGAACGCCTCCCACGCGACGCGATGCTGCGGTCGTTCACGATCAACGCGGCGTATGCCGCGCACGCCGAGGCCGACCTCGGCTCGATCGAGGTGGGCAAGCTCGCCGATTTCGTCATGCTCTCGGCCGACGTGATGAGCGTGCCGGCGCCGCGCATCCTCGAGACCACGGTGGTGCGCACCGTGATCGGTGGCAGGATCGTCTACGAGGCGCCATGACCGCACGTCACGCCCCACGTCGCCTCGCACGCCGTCTGGCTGCGGCGCCAGGGCCGGCGCGATGATCGGGGGCGCCGTCACCGCCGCCACCGGCGCAGGCCTGCTCGTGGCCATGGTCGCCGCGCTGGCGTGGCGGGCCTGGCGGGTCGCGCCGTTCGCGCCGGATCGGCTGGTGCTCGAACTCCGCCTGGCACAGGTGGGCGCCCTGGTGCTCGCGAGCACGAGTGGCGTGGGCGCAGGCCTGGCGATGCTCCAGCTCGCACACCCGGGTGCCGGTCTCGAGATTGCCGTCGGCCTCGCCTTCCTCGTCGTCGCGATCACGGTCACGCTGCGCGAGCCCCACCACGGCCTGCTGCTGCTGGCCTCGGCCTTTGCCGCGCACGCCGCGTTCGACACCCTGCACCAGCCCGGCTGGCTGGGCGACCTGCTGGTGCCGCGGTGGTACGCCCTCGCCTCGGCCGTCATGCACCTGGCGCTGGGGGCCCTGTGCTTCCTGCCGCTGCTGCGGCGCAAGTGATCGCACCGATGCCGACGCCCCTGCCCACCGCGGCCTGGACCGATGCGCAACTGCTCGACCTGTTTGCCGGGGTCGTGGCCCGCAGCCTGCGCATCGACGCGGCTCGCGTGACGCCCGACGCGACGTTCACGGCCCTGGGCGCCGAGTCGCTCGACCTCGTCGAGATCACCCTCGACGTCGAGCTGGCGTTCGGCGTGCTGTGGCCCGAGCGCCACGTGCTCGAGATCGCGCGCGAGGAACTCGGGCCGGCTACGGTGTCGGACGAGGGCCGCATCACGGCGCTCGGCATGGCCCTGCTGCGCGATCGGTTGCCGGTCGCAGCCTGCGCCGACCTGCCGGCCGAGACGACCATCGCCGGTGCGACCGCCGCCTTCCTCAGGGTCGATGTGTGGGTGCACGTGATCCGCGTGCTGCTGGCGGCGGCGCCGCGATGCTGCCCCACGTGCGGGGCGGCCCTCGTGCTCGGCTCGCCGGCCCGCGTGGCGTGCCGCCCGTGCGGGCGGGAGTTCGACCTCCTGCCGGGCGACGAGGTGAACCGCGCCTGGATCCGTCAGTGGCGCGAGGGCCGCGCCGGCACGGCGTCGGCCTCCCCGGAGTGATCGCCGGGCCGTCACGGGAACCTCATCCTCGATGTGATAGGGTGCCCCGGTACGCTGACGTGTAGGAGTTGTGCCCGTGCGCCTTGTCACCCGCCCCATCGTGCTCACCGCCGCCCTCGTCGTGGCGGCCATCGCCGCCCCGTTCGCCCAGCAGCGGACCGAGCCCGCCGCGCGCCCGCAGGCGGTCGCGCAGGCGACGGCGTCGCCGTCGCTGTTCGTGATCATCAGCATCGACCAGATGCGTGGCGACTACGTCACGCGCTACGGGCACCAGTGGACCAGGGGCCTGCGGCGCCTGATCGACGGCGGCGCCCGCTTCACCCGGACGGTCTACCCGTACTTCAACACCGTCACGTGCGCCGGGCACGCGACGATCGGCACCGGCACCTTCCCGGGCACGCACGGGATGGTGCTCAACCAGTGGTTCGACCGCACCGCCAGCGGCACGACGAACTGCACCGACGACACCACGGTGACGCCGCTGATCTACGGCGACGGCCCCGCTCCCGCCAAGAGCAACAGCGGCGCGCGGCTGCTCGTCCCGACCTTTGCCGACGAGATGCGCGCGCAGGCCTCGCCCGCGCCGCGGGTCGCGGCCGTCTCGCTCAAGGCCCGGTCGGCGATCGGCCTGGCCGGCCATGGCGGTGACGTCGTGCTCTGGTACGACAGCGGACGCTTCTTGTCGTCGACCGCGTTCTCGCCCACCAGGACGCCCTTCGTCGACGCGTACACGACGCAACACCCCATCCGCGCCGACTTCGGCAGGACCTGGACCAAGAGCCTGCCCGACGCGGCCTACCTGTTCGAGGACGAAGGCCTCGGCGAGAAGCTCGTGGGCCGCACGCAGTCGTTCCCCTACCAGATGACGGGCCGCAACAACGCCGTCGATGCGAGCTTCTACACATCGTGGGAGTACAGCCCGCTGGCCGACGAGTACGTCGGGGCGCTCGCCATGGAGTCGGTGCGCGCGCTGAAGCTCGGGCAGGAGGCCCCACGGCGCGATGTGCTCGCGGTGAGCTTCTCGGTCCTCGACCTCATCGGACACGCCTACGGCCCACGCAGCCACGAGGTGCAGGACGTGCTCGTGAGGCTCGACGCGACGATTGGTCGGCTGCTCGAGACGCTCGACGCCGAGGTCGGTCGGGGCAGGTATGTCGTCGGCCTCACCGGCGATCACGGGGTGTCGCCGATTCCCGAACAGATGAGTGCACTCGGCATCGACGCCGGCCGCATCAGCCTGCCGGCCGTCCGCACGGCCGTCGACCAGGCGCTCGTCCCCTTTTTCGGCGACGGCAAATACGTCGCGTCGGTGCTCTACACCGATCTCTACTTCCTGCCCGGTGTGTGGGACCGCCTCCGTGCGGCACCCGAGGCGATGACCGCCGTCCTCGATGCCATCCGGGGGGTCGCGGGCGTGTCGGCCGTGTACCGCTCCGACGAACTCGAGGCCCGGCGCGGCTCGGGCGACCCGGTGGCCACGGCCATGGCGGTCGGCTTCTTCGCCGGACGGAGCGGCGACATCCTGATCGCCCCCCGCTCGTACTGGATTTCGTCGACCTCGGTAGCCACGCACGGCACGATGTACGAATACGACGCGCGCGTGCCGCTCATCTTCTACGGCGCGCCCTTCGCCCCGGGCGAATACACGGCGGCGGCCACGCCTGCCGACCTGGTCAAGACCCTCGCCCATGTCGCCGGGATCACGCTGCCCCGTGCCGATGGCCGCGTGCGCGGCGAGGCGCTCGTCTCGCAAATACCTGTACCGGCGGGACGTTAGCGCCCCCAGCCGCCCAGGCGACATGGCTTGACGCTGCCCGAGGTCGGGCCAGAGAATGGGGGCGCCTGCACTCTCGAGCCCGGCCACTGCGCCGTGGAGGACCCATGTCGTTTCGCCCACACCGGTCGCTGCTCACCCTGACGGCGACACTCTGCTTCGGTGCCGGGCTGTATGTCGCCGCGCAGTCCGCGCCCGACACCAGCCGCGCCAAGACCGTCGACAACGGCCTCGGGGCCATCGACCTCGACACGACCATGGACCCCGAGCAGTACGGGGTCACCCGGCGCCGGGGCTTCGTCTCGCGGGAGCGGTCGTCGCTCCCCTACGAACCCGGCAAGGTGATCGTGAAGTTCCGCGAGGCGGGCGGCCGTCCCGACCGCGAGGCGCTGATGCGGGCGCTCGCCGACGTGGGTGCCTCTGAGATGTCGCAGCCGAGCCATGCCGACTTCGAGGTGATTCGCATCGACCCGGCGGCCGACCCCGAGGCGGTGGCCGCGAGGCTGATGGAACGTCCCGACGTGGTGCATGCGCAGGCGGCGTACCGCGTCTACAGCAGTTTCCGCCCCAACGACCCCCAGTTCACCAACCAGTGGAACCTCTCGGCCCTCGGCATGGAGACGGCCTGGGACATCCAGCCGGGTTCCTCGTCGTCGATCATCGTCGCCGTGCTGGATACGGGCGTGGCCTTCGAGAACACGACATTCGACTTCACGGCCACGGCATTCGTCGATGACAACGGCGTGCGCTACCCGGCGCTCGGACGTGTGTCGGTGCCCTTTGCCGCGGCGCCCGACCTGGCGTCGGCCAACCGCTTCGTGACGCCGCGCGACTTCATCTACGACGACACCGACCCGGTCGACCTCGACGGCCATGGCACGCACGTGTCGGGCACGATCGGGCAGCTCACGAACAACAGCACGGGCGTGGCCGGCATGGCCTACAACGTGCGCCTGATGCCCGTGAAGTGCATCTCGAGCACGTGGGACGACATCTTCGACTCGCCCTACGTCGGCACCGACGACATCGTGGCGCGTGCGATCCGGTACGCGGCCGACAACGGCGCCAAGGTGATCAACATGAGCCTCGGCCGCAACGGCGGGCCTGCCGCGCCCCTGATTGGCGAGGCGCTGCGCTACGCGGTCGGCAAGGGCACGTTCATCGCGGTTGCGGGCGGCAACGACTACGAGGATGGCAATCCCATCGAGCGGCTGGCCGAACAGGCGGGCCCGATCGAGGGGGCGATGGTCGTGGCGTCGGTCGGGCGCGACATGACCCGCGCGTACTACTCGGGCGTGAAGAGCTACATCGACATCGCGGCCCCGGGCGGCAACCGCCGATCGGGCGGCGCCGAGGGGATGATCCTCCAGCAGACGTACAGCCCCAGCGCGACCGACACGTTCCTGCTGCCACCGTCGCAGTTCCGCGCGCCGCGGTTCGACACGATGGCGCTGGTGTACTACCAGGGCACGTCGATGGCGACGCCGCACGTCGCAGGCATGGCAGCGCTGCTGATGTCGCAGGGCATCACGAGTCCGGCGGCGGTCGAAGCGGCCATCAAGCGCTTTGCCACCGAGGCCGGCGCCGCAGGCCGCGACGATGAGTATGGAAGCGGCATCATCAATCCGCGGGCCACGCTGCGGGGATTGGGGCTGGCCAAGTGACGCGCCTCGTTTCGTTCTCGTCTGCGCTGACGCTCGCCGCGGCGCTCGCCGTGCCACCACTCGCGCTGGCGCAGTCCACGTCACCGGCGCCGACGCCGAAGCCGGCCCCGTCGCAGCCTCCGGCCGCGACAGCCCCAAAGGCACCTGCGCCCGCCGGCCAGCCGGCGCCAGCGACGCCAACGACGCAGAAGCCTGCGGCGACGGCGGCAGCCGCCCCGGCCCGGCCGCCTGCGTTCCACTTCAACGCCTACGGGCTCTTTGCCCACCAGCAGTTCGTGGCCAAGGACTCGTTCGACGCCGTGTTCGGTCACACGAGCAAGGGCCTGTTTGGCGGAGGGGCCCAGGTGTGGCACCGGTCCGGGTTGTTCGTCCAGGGCGACTTCTCGACGTTGAAAGACGAGGGCGAGCGCGTGTTCGTGCATGGCTCAACCGTCTACCCGCTCGGCATCCCGCTCCGCATGGAGTTGGGGTTCTTCGATGTCGGCATCGGCTACAAGTTCGTGCGGAGACCGCGTGCGCCACGGCCACCCACGGCGCCGAAGCCGGCAGCGCCCGCCCCGGCGGCGAAGAAGGGAGACGAAGACGCCCTGTGGCAGAGCCAGCCCGGGCGGCGCGCCCCGGCGGCCGCCGCTGCGGCCAGGCCCAGGGGGCCGGGGTTCCGCCTCACGCCGTATCTCGGCGGGGGCTTCGGGCGCGTGTCGTACAAGGAGTCGAGCGACTTCGCGCAGGGCGACGACAACGTCACCAGCAGCACGAGCACCTATCACGCGTTCGTGGGAGTCGAGGTGCCGGTCTGGAAGTGGTTTGGCCTGAATGTCGAGGGGTTCTACCGCTGGGCACCCGATGCGGTGGGTGAAGGCGGCGTGTCGGCCGAGTTCAGTGAAACCGACCTCGGTGGGCCGGCGCTGCGCCTGAAGCTGACCGTCGGCAAGTAGACCCGACCGTGCGCCGATGCCAGCGTCGGACTTCAAGGCGCGCGTCCTGGCGATCACGCGGATGATCCCCGCCGGACGCGTGGCCACCTATGGCGACATCGCGGGATGGGCCGGCAAGCCGCTGGCCCATCGTGCGGTGGGCACCATCATGCGCACCGCTGGTGTGGCTGGCGTCCCGTATCACCGGGTCGTGGCGGCCGGCGGCGCCCTGGGGGGGTACGGCGGCAGCGAGGCGCTCAAGGGGCATTTGCTGCGGCTTGAAGGCCTGACGGTCGTGGGCACACGCATCCGGTCGTTCGCCGAGGTCAGGTGGAATGGGCCTCCCGTGACGCGCCGGGCCCGAACCAAACCCCGCGTCCGTCCGTCTTGAGACGCGTGGCGCCTGTGATGCCCTCCCACCCGTTGCTCGAAGGGACGCCAACGTTTGCGCCCCTTCCCTCCGTCTAAGATGACTGGCGACGCTCCCCGGTCTGCCGACGCCGACCTGGTCGCCCGGTTGCGTACCGGCGACACGACGGCATACGAGGAGCTCTACCGGCAGCACGGCACGCGCTTGTTCAACCTCGCGTACCGCGTGCTCGAACACGCCGACGACGCGCAAGACCAGTTGCAGGAGATCTTCCTGCAGGTGTTCAAGCGCATCGACAGTTTCAAGGGCGACAGTTCGTTGTCGACCTGGATGTACCGGCTCGCCATGAACCTCTGCCTCGACCGGTTGCGCAGCAAGGCCGGGAAGGCAGACCGGCGCACGGCGGGCCTCGACGACGCGGGCCCCGTCAAGGCGCGCCCGGGAGCGCTGGAGCACACGGTGCACCGGCTCGACCTCGAACGGGCCATTGCGACCCTGCCCGACGCGTGCCGCGCGGCGTTCCTGCTGCACGACGTCGAGGGGTTCGAGCATCGCGAAGTCGGCAAGATCCTCGGCGTGTCAGAAGGCACGTCGAAGTCACAGGTGCACAAGGCGCGCCTGCGGATTCGTGAACACCTGCTGTCGGTCGTCCGCCCCCGGGGCGTGACGCCTGCGGCCACTCGATAAATGACCTGCGACGCTTTCCTCGATCTCGTGAGCGACGTCATCGACGGCGCCCTGACGCCTGCCCAGCGCGCAGAGGCCGACGGCCACCTGGCCTCGTGCGAGTCGTGCCGGCAGGTCGTCGCCGATCTGCGTCGCATCCAGCAGGCGACGGGATCGGTCGAACGCCTGCCCGTACCACCCGGGACGTGGTCGCGCATCGAGGCCCACCTGATGGCCGACGCGGGGTTCGCCGCCACGCACGCGGCGCACAGGCGCGCACACGTGTCGTGGCGATCGCACGTCTGGCTCGCCGCGGCGGCCGTGCTCGTGCTGGCCGTGGGCTCGGCACTGTATCTCGCGTACGCGCGGAACACGTCGCCGGGGCTCGGCGCCACGACGGCCGGCGCCGGACATGTGACGAACGGCACCAACGCCAGCCAGACGGCTCTCGTCGAATCTGTCGAGATGGAACTGCAACTCGCCGCCGACCACTACGAAAAGGCCATCGCGGCCCTCGAACAGGTGGCGTCGCAGTCAGACAACTCGCTCGATCCCGAGGTGACCGCGACGTTGCGGGGCAACCTGCAGATCATCGACCAGGCGATCAACGACTCGCGCGTGGCGCTGCGCGTGCAGCCCGACGACGAGGTCGCGCAAGAGAGCCTGTTCGAGGCGTTCCGGCGGAAGGTCGCGCTGCTGCAGGACACCATCGCGTTGATGAACGA
>JAEUQQ010000689.1 GCA_016789685.1 Acidobacteriota bacterium
GCCTTGGCATCCTCGTCGTTGAGGTCGCGGATGCTGACGCCGAGGCGGCTGCCGCGGCCCTCGAGCACGCTGAGAACGCGGGTGACGTTGCCATCCTGCTCGGAGCCGGCGAGCGCTGCGGCCATGGCCTCGTGCGCCGCGCGAGCCTCGGCCTGTCCGGCGCTCGCGTGGGCGAACTGCTGGGCGGCGAGCGCGTGCGACTCCGCAAGCGCCGCCGCGTGGGTGCGTGGCGACTGGGCCTGGACGCTGGTCGAGACCCATGCGACACCGGCGAGCGTGGCGAGCCCGAGAGTGGTGGCGATGGTCCGGAAACGGGTAACTGACATGGCTGACTGCCTCCTCATGGGTGTCTGAGGCTCCCCGTCAGGCGCGGGTGGTGCCTCGTGTGGGTGCCGGCAGTTCAGACGGTCGCCGGTGCCAGATGGTTGGCGTTCGCATGTTGACGAAGCGGTATGGCCTCCCTACACTCGCGAACGTGGCTGATTCCTACGTGCTCTCCTTCGGCAGCGACGTGTCAGACGAACACAAGCGGCGCCAGATCCTCGAACTGACCGACCGGCTGGGGGTCAAGTTCCTGCGCCTGCAGTTCACCGACATCCTCGGCGTCATCAAGAACGTCGAGGTTCCCAACCAGCAGTTTGCCCAGGCGCTCGACGGCAGGATCCTGTTCGACGGCTCGTCGATCGAGGGCTTCGTCCGGACCGAAGAATCCGACATGTTCCTGCGCCCCGACCTCAACACGTTCCGCGTGTTCCCGTGGACGATGGGCGGCTCAGAGAAGGTCGCACGGGTCATCTGCGACATCCACAACCCCGATGGGACGCCGTTTGCGGGGTGCCCGCGCCACACGCTCAAGCGCGCCATCGCCGAGGCGGCCCGCCGCGGCTACACGATGATGGCCGGCCCCGAGGCCGAGTTCTTCCTCTTCCAGAAGCGCAACGGCGAACCGACGACCGAAACCCACGATGGTGGCGGGTACTTCGACCTCACGCCGGTCGACATGGGCGAGGACGTCAGGCGGCAGATCGTCGTGATGCTCGAAGGCATGGGGTTTGAAGTGGAGGCCGCGCACCACGAAGTGGCTGCCGGGCAACACGAAATCGACTTCCGGTACGACGATGTGCTGACGACGGCCGATCACGTCAGCACGTTCAGGTTCGTGGTGAAGAACGTCGCGCTGATGAACGGCTTGCACGCGACGTTCATGCCGAAGCCCCTGTTTGGCATCGCGGGCAGCGGCATGCACACGCACCAGTCGCTCCTGCACGACAACGACAACGTTTTCTACGACGCCGACGGACCATGGGAGCTGTCGCAGACCTGCCTGCACTACATCGGCGGCCTGCTGCGGCACGCCCGGGGGATGTGCGCCATCACGAACCCGCTCGTGAACAGCTACAAGCGGCTCGTCCCCGGGTACGAGGCCCCGACGAACATCGCCTGGTCAGAGAAGAACCGCAGTCCGCTCGTGCGCGTGCCCGCGGCCCGTGGCGCCTCGACGCGTGTCGAACTCCGGATGCCCGACCCGTCGTGCAACCCGTACCTGGCGCTGGCCGTGATGCTCCGCGCCGGACTCGACGGCATCGAGCAGCAGACCGACCCGGGCCCGCCCGTCAACAAGAACATCGTCACGATGAGCCAGCGTGAGCGGCGGCACCTCAGGATCGACGAGTTGCCCGCGACGCTGAGCGAGGCACTCGACTTCCTCGAAAAGGACGACCTGGTGCGCGACGCGCTGGGCGAGCGCATCTTCGAGCATTTCGTTGCCGCGAAGCGTGCCGAATGGGATGACTACAGCCGCCAGGTCAGTGTCTGGGAACGCGACCGTTACCTGAAGGTCTACTGACCATGCCGCTCCGGGTACTCCTGGCAGACGATGACCGCGACATCAGGGCCGTGGCCAGGCTCTCGCTCAAGCGGGCGGGTTTCGAGGTCATCGCCGTCGCGTCTGGCGAAGAGGTCGTCTCGGCTGCCGTCACGTCGGCGCCTGACGTGGTCGTGCTCGACTGGCTGCTTCCGGGCATGGACGGCCTCGAGGCGATGGCCGCCCTGCGCGCCGACGTGCGCACCGCAGGCATCCCGGTCATCTTCCTGACCGGGCGCACGCATCCGAGCGAGGTCGAGCAGGCGATGGCGCATGGCGCCATCGGCTGCCTGAGCAAGCCCTTCAACGTGGTCACGCTCGGCGACGAGGTCGGCCGGCTCGTTGCGTCGTGGCACGCGCAGCACCGGGCGTAGCGCACCACACTAGCGTCTCGGCACGAACTCCAGGAAGTACTGGTGGGGAAGGAAGGTGTGCTCCTTCGCCAGCGTGAACCCGGCCGCCTCGAACTCCTTCACGACGTCTTCGCGCGCCATCTTCATGCTCGCGGGCGGCCCGACGGGCAGGTCGCGCGCGTGGAAGTCGACGATCGCCACGCGCCCGCCCGCGGCGAGCCCCTGCTTGAGTTTCTGCGCATACGCCACGCGGTCGGGGATGTGGTGCCACGTGTCGCAGATGAACACGAGGTCGATGCCGCCCGCAGGCAGGTACGGATCATCGGGCCTGGCCAGGAGGGGCGCCAGCGCGCCAGGCCGCACCGACATCATCTTCTGGCTGATCGCCGAGATCATCGCGACCTCGACGTCGATCGCATACACCCGGCCGCGCGCGCCGACGTGCGGAATGAAGCGGAACGTGAAGTAGCCCGAGCCGGCGCCGATGTCGGCAATTGCCGCACCGTCGGGAATCGCGAGCGCCGCGATCACGTCGTCGGGCTTCTGCCACGCGTCGCGCGCGGGATCGTCGAGCGCCGCCATGTAGGCCTTCGGATCGTTGTGCAGCCGGTGCATCTGCTCGTGGGTCGCGGCCGTCTGCGCGCCGGCCATCGACGCGAAGGTGAGCGCGATGGCGACGCTGGCGACGCATGGACACGCACGGTGGGCGATCGGCTTCGTCATGCGACGTGTGCTCCTGGACAA
>JAEUQQ010000716.1 GCA_016789685.1 Acidobacteriota bacterium
GGCATCCGCTGGCGCGACACGTTCTATCCGCTCGCCGCCCTCAGGGGAAATCGCGTATGACGACGCCCGCCGACGGATCCGCGCCCCCCCCGGTGGTCATCCACGACGTCGCGCCCGGCGATCGCGAGTGGGCCGCGCACCTCATGGCCACTTCGGATCCCTGGATCACCCTGGGGCGCAACGACGCCAGTTGCCGCCTCGTGCTCCACAACCCCGACGCGGCCATCTTCGTCGCGCGCATCGGCACCGAGCGCGCAGGCTTCGTGCTGTGCCATCGTCGTGGCGTCGTCGGATCGCCCTACCTGGCCACGATCGCCGTCGAACCGCGGTGGCGCAGCCACGGCGTGGGCCGCGAGTTGATTGCGTTCGTCGAGGACTACTTCCGCCCCGATGCGCGCCACCTGTTCCTGTGCGTGTCGTCGTTCAACCCCCGTGCCCGCGCGCTGTACGAACGCCTCGGCTTCACGCAGGTCGGCGAACTGCCCGAGTATTTCGTCGCGGGCGCGTCAGAGATCCTGATGCACAAGCGCCTGCGCGCCTGAGGGCGCCCCCCCAGGGCGCGCGGCGAGGCCTGCCGCTACGGTCGCGGCGTGACGCGGAGCAGCATCGCGTAGCTGTGCTGCGTGGGGCTGAAGTTGTCGTCGCTGAGGATGATGACCGACGCGGAGCCGTCGGGAAGCCGCGGGCCGATGCTGATCGCCTCGAAGTTCTCATTGTCGGCGGGCAGCGTCCCCGGCCGCGGGCGAACGTCGTCGAGCGCAAGGAGCAGCTCCTTGGTCACCGGGCGCAGCAGCACCTCGTCGTGCAGCGACTCGACGCCCGACACGTCGTCGGCCCCATCGACGCTGACGCGGAAGATGCGCACGTCGTTGAAGTTCCGCGTCGCCCCGGTCTCGCGGTCGCGGCCACGCACGAACCCGCGCTCGAGCGCCAGCAGGGTGTGCTCGTCGATCGCCAGCAGGTCGACGAGCCCGGTGTTGCCGACGCGCGCGTCGATCGACGCGGGCGCACGCAGGGGCTCGAGCGGATAGATGAACTCGCGCCCGGGCACGAACCGCTCGCCGTCGCGCACGAGTTCCGCGATTCTCCCTCGCGCGCCACGTCCGAAGGCAGGAATCTCGTCGTCCTGCCGCAGCGGCTCCTCGACACCCGTGAACAGGCGCTGTCCGTCTGGTGTCGAGGTCAGGCTCTCGAAGGCCGCGTTGTCGCGGACGCCGCGCTGGGGCACGCCCGACAGGCGCGGCAGGTAGCGATCGCGCACGGGGATCTCGAACCGCACCGAGAAGTCGCGCCCGATCTCGACGAGGGCGGGGTTCGAAATGTCGTCGGTGCGCAAGTCGCCTTCGGAACTCAGGATGATGCGTCCGTCGGGCAGCACCGTGATGCCCTCGAAGTCGAGCACGCCGCCAACCTGCGACGAGGGGCCGCGGACGATCTCGTGCGCGCCAAGCGGCCGCGCGTGGAAGCCGCTGGCATCGACGACGAAATCGAACGCGTACGCGCGCAATACCTTGCGTGAATCGGCAATCGCCAGCCAGCGCTTCCCCACCGCGTCGTATGCAACGCCCGACAGGCCGCCGGTCCGTGCCAGGTCGCTCTCGGGCAGGATGCGGCTCGTGGGCACCTCGACGACCGCTTCGACCGACAGCGTGAACGGCGCCCGCAGTTGCGCGGCGTCAGAGACCGACTGGGCCGCAACCTGCGGCAGGCCGGCGCCCCACGCCGACAGCATCGACATCAGCCCCCACACCGCACGCGGCCGACAGGACACCGTCGTCATGGCAGGCGCTCGAATCCGACGAGCGTCCACGTCGACGCATCGCGGCGGAACCACGCCTGCACGGGCTCGTGCCACGGCTCGAACGCCGCCCCCGTCGCCTTGAGGCTCACCTGGATGTAGGTGCCGGCCGTGCGCGGCAGCGCCGGTGGCGCCATCGTGGTCGTGCGGGTCGTGGTCGTGCCGATCGGTGACGTGACGCGTGTCACGTTGTCGAACTGCATCCACGTCGCTTCGTAGCCGGCGGGGGCAGGCGCAACGCCCGCGCGCTCTGCCGCATTGGCGAACACCAGGCCGGCCTCGTCGGTCAGCTGCAGGTCGACCACGGGGTTGACGGCCGGCAGGTACGTACGCGCAATCGCATCGCGCCGGCGCATGAGCCAGGTCGACAGGTACGCGGCGGCCTGCGGATCGGAGTAGCGGCCCTCGCCGACCAGGGCCCGCAGCATGTCGTCGGAGAACGCCGCGACCTTGCGCGCCGCCCAGAACGCGTCGTCCGCGCGCATGCGCACGAAGGCGGGATTGGGCGTCCGGGTTCGCCACGACCGCGGATCCCATGCCGCGTCTGCCGCGGGCAGGCGGCCGAGTGCCGGGTGCTCGAACACGGGCACGTCGCGAAACGCCGGCACGATGAACCCGAACGCGGCCATGTTGCGGAACAGGGCGCCTGTGCTGTCGAACGCGTGCGCGTGGCCTTCCCAGTACGCGCGCTCGGTCACCGCGCCGCTGCCGAACGTCGATCCGAAATCGAGCAGGTGGTGACGGACGACCTGGCGGCCGTTGTCGGCGATGACCGTGTCGAGCGTGTTGTCGCCACGTGCATCGACGAAGTTGATCCATGCCGCAAACACGCCGAGGCCGCGCAGCTCGCGCCGGTGCTCGTGCGGCACGACATCGTTGGGATCGTCAGACCGGGTCCCGCAGAACCTGAAGCCGCCAACCGGGCGCCCCGGCAGTGCGCGGCTCGCGAGCACGCGG
The DNA here is from genome assembly GCA_016789685.1 of Acidobacteriota bacterium. Taxonomy (GTDB): domain Bacteria; phylum Acidobacteriota; class Vicinamibacteria; order Vicinamibacterales; family JAFNAJ01; genus JAEUQQ01. The sequence goes on from JAEUQQ010000716.1 coordinate 2,756, forward strand.
TAGCCCCCGTCGGGTTCGCGCGCGGCCCCGCGAAGCAACCGGGCCACGTCATCGCGGCGCATCGATCGGGGCTTGGCGAGAAACGGGGTGTACATCGCGCTGGGACCGATCACGATCCGTTCCGGGTGCAGGTGCGCGACGTGGTTGTCGGGGACGTGATACCCCAGGATCCGCAGCAACCGGCTCGCCACGACCTCGGCACCCGATGCCATCTCGGGATGGTCGAGTACGTCGAGCTTGAGAAACCACGTCTCACCGCGCGGATCCTCGATGGTGAAGCCCGGTGACGTGCCGTCGCTCTTGCTGGCGACGATGACCCACTGCCCGTCGGCGGGTCCCGTGTGCAGCATCGAGGTGGTCAGTTCGGGCAGCACCGAGGGCCGGGGCGACATCCGATTGGTAAACCAGCTGGAGTCTGGCACCTCGTCGATCGTGCTGACGTTGCGCGCGCGGACGTTCGGTGTGGGGTCTCCCGGCGCATCGAACTGCGACTCCACCATCGCCCACGCGCGGCTCACGTCGTGCGCCACGACGCGCGACGCGTCTTCGGTATCGAGTTCACGCCCGATCGGATCGTCGGCGTAGAACCTCGGCGTGGTGGCTGCCGACAGCGCGATCCACGACCCGATGCCCACCGCGACGACACACCCCGCGATCGCGCGCGCGTTCGTCATCAGAAGGCCGCCCCCGTGCCGAGAATCAGGCGCAGGCCGTCGCGGCTGCGCGCGACCTCGAGCCGCAGCAGCGTCTCGCGCGACGTGTGCACCCGCAGGCCGAGGCCCAGCGACGTCTTCAGTTCACCGAGATCGAGGTCGTGGTGGTTGGCAGCCACGGTACCGGCATCGGCAAACAGCGCCATGTCGAGGAACTCGGCCGGCATCCAGCGGTACTCGGCGGTGAACTGCATGCGGTTGCGGTCGCGGAACCGGCGCGAGGCGAATCCGCGCATCTCGGTGCTGTCTTCGCCGAGCGCGGGCATGAGGAAGTACGGGATGACCTGGTCGTCGCTGGTCGCCGTGAACGAGGCGAATCCACGCAGCGCGATGACCCACTGTTCGTGCCGCAGCGGAATCAGTTGGCTGCCCTGGACGTCGATCCGCGTGAACGACAACGGCGCACCCGCACGCGCGGCGTAGCGAATCACCTCGCCCCCGAGCGTGCCGCCCCGGCGCGCGTAGCCCGCCGACGGCCGCCAGTCGAGGCCCGCGCCCGCGCGGGCGACGATGAAGGAGGGATCCAGGCCCAGGCCTGGCGCGGCATCGGCATCGAACACGTCCTCGATCGATGTCGAACCACGCCCTTCGCCGGTGTTCACCCGCATCCACGCGAGTCCGGCACTGATCGATGCCAGGCGAGACAGGCGCCACACGCCGTCGCCCGACACCTGCGTCTGCGCGTAGCGATAGGTCGTGCGGTCACGTTCGGCGGCGGCCGGTCCGATCCCGAAGAACGGCACGTGCGTCGCATCGAACCAGTTGGCGCGTGTCGTGACCGTGAGCCGGTCGTCGGCCAGGCGCGGCATGACGAACTTGGTGCTCAGCAGGCGATAGCCGCGCACTGACCAGATGCCGTGCACGTCGAAGATGCCCGTGTCGCCGACGCCGGTGTGGTAGCCGGGGCCGAGCGCGAACATGCCGCTGGTGTAGACGGATCCGAACGAGGGGTAGAACCCGGCGGGCGGTCCCTTCGCCACGAGGTCGTCGATCATCGCGCCGACGCGTTCGCCACGCGTCACCTCGGGCGGCGTGAGCCGCGTCGCCTTCGCGGCCTTCTCCTGCGCGATGGCCTCGGCACGCGACGACTGGGCGTGCGCGAGCGCCGGGAGGCAGACCAGGGCCAGCGTCAGCGTGCTGACGAAGGCGCGGACGACGAACGATTGGGAGTCGGTGGCAGGCACAGCGTGATGGTGAGGGCGGTCAGTGGTGCGCGGGATGATACACCCTCGTCGGGCTGGCCGGTACGGGCAGGATGCGGATAGCCACTCCCATACGATTCTGCTAGCCTACCCGTTGCTTCCGCAAGGACTCAGCTATGTCGATACTCACCACCTACAGTTCAGTGACGGTGCGCCGCTGGCCCAGTGTGGCCGTGGCGGTGTGCGCCGTGATCCTCTTCGTGCCCGGCGCGGGCCTGGCGCAGGAATCGCGCCTCGCGGTCATCGCGGCGCAGCAGGCCGCCAAGGCCGCTCAGCTGGTGCCGGAATCCGACTCGAAGGGCGAGCGCAAGTTCGTGCGCTTCAAGGACCACTACCTGAACGCGCCGACGGCGGTGTACCCCGCACTTGGCAGCGTGATGGGCGGTGGCGGCATCACCGCAGGCCTCGGATTCCGGTACGCGGCCAGCGACACGACGACGTTCCTGGTCAAGGGCCTGTGGTCGCTCAAGAACTACAAGCAGGTTGATGTCGACATGATCTCGTCTGGCCTCGCCAGCGGGCGCGTCGACCTGACGGTGAGCGCGGGGTGGAAGGACGCGACCCAGGTGGCGTTCCACGGCATCGGCATGGACCCGGCGGCCGCCGCGCCCATCGCCACGCACGGCCGTGCCGACTACCGCCTGAAAGACACGTGGGCCCGCGGCGACGTCTCGGTGCGGCCGATGGGCGTCTTCCGCGTCGGCGGCGGCGTCGGCTTCGACCGGTTCGACGTCGGCCGCGGCACCGGCGCCAAGCCGGCACTCGAGGATGTCTACTCGCCCGCGCAGGCGCCGGGCATCGACGAAGAGCACAACTACATCCATGTGAACGGGACGGCCGGCCTCGACTGGCGGCCATCGCCCGGGTACGCACGGCGGGGTGGCCTCTACGCGCTGACCCTCAGGAAGTATCACCACACCGGCGACCGGTTTTCGTTCGCGCAGGTCGATGCCGACGTGGTCCAGCACATCCCGATGATTCGCGAGAGCCTGGTGTTCTCGGTACGCGGACGCGTCCAGTCGATCCTCGGCGACGACGAGGTGCCGTTCTTCATGCTCCCCTACCTCGGCAGCGGGAGCACGCTCCGGGGCTTCTCGTCGTACCGGTTCCGCGATCGGCACAGCCTGCTGATGTCGGCCGAGTACCGGTGGACGCCGAACCGGTCGGCGCTCGACGCGGCGATCTTCATCGACAGCGGCAAGGTCGCCTCGGAGCGTGGCGACCTCAACTTCGAAGGCCTCAAGACCAGCGTGGGGCTCGGCTTCCGCCTGCACACGCCGGCGGCGACGCCGCTCCGCGTCGAACTGGCGAAGTCGAACGAGGGCCTGCGCGTGGTGTTCAGCGCGGCGGCGGCATTCTGATGGCGACCTCTCTGATTCCCGTTCCTGCACCGGCGACTCGCCTGGCGCGCGTGGCGCTCGGCAGCGCCCTCCTGGGCCTCGTGCTCGGCGCACCCGCCGCCGCCCAGGCCCCGAAGTTCTACCCCGACGACCCGATCGCGCGCGAGCCCGCAACCCAGGACGCGTCGAAGGCAGCGACGTACAACGTCGACCTCGTGCTGGAACTGGCGCAGAACCAGTTCCTTGCCCCCGGCGATCGCACGAAACCAAGCCCGCGCGCCGGCAACGTGAACACGGCGGATGAAGTCCCCGACTCGACGTGGTTCACCAACCGGATCGGCTCGCGGCCCATGTCGATCGACGAACTCGTGCGTGGTCCCGGTGTCGCGGCCCCCGACCCGAGTGCGTGGACGATCACGCACGCCAAGAGCGCCGGTGCGTCGCCCGGTTTCACGGCACGCGACGCCAAGGGCCAGACCTATTTCATCTCGTTCGATGCGCCGGGGGCCCCGGAATCGGCGACCGGCGCCATCATGGTGGCCAACAAGATCTTCTGGGCCCTGGGGTACTACCAGGTCGAGAACTTCCTCACGCGAATCGCCCCCGCGAAGCTGACCATCGGCGACGGCGTGACCATCCACACCCGCACCGGCGGCAAGCGCCCCTTCACGCCGCACGACCTCCGGGCGGTGCTCGGCCGCGCCCAGCAGTCGCCCGATGGCACGTACCGCGCGATCGCGGCGCTGCAACTGCCCGGCAAGGTCATCGGCAACTTCAAGTACTACGGCACGCGCACCGACGACCCCAACGACATCGTCCCCCACGAGCATCGCCGCGAGTTGCGCGCGCTGAAGATCTTCGGCGCGTGGACCAACCTCGTCGACATGAAGGCCGGCAACACGATCGACGTCCTGATCGACGAGGGCGGCCACTCCGTCGTCAGGCACTACCTGCAGGACGTGGGATCCACCTTCGGTGCCGGCGCCAACGGGCCGCACGACTACGACGAAGGCTGGGAGTGGTTGTGGGAAGGCGGCAAGGCCTTCAAGCGCCTGATCTCGCTGGGGCTCTACCTGCAGCCGTGGCAGACGGTCGACTACGAGTTCCATCCCGCGGTCGGCCGCTTCGAAGGTGACGAGTTCGATCCCGAGACGTGGCGCGCGCGCGTCCCGGTGCCGGCCCATCGCCACCTGCGCGGCGATGACGCGCTCTGGGCGGCCCGCCGCGTGGCCGCGTTCTCGGACGAGGCGATTCGCGCCATCGTCAAGACGGCGCAGTTCAGCGACCCGAGCGCCGAGCGCCTGCTCGGCGACATCATCATCAAGCGGCGCGACAAGATCGTGCGACAGTACCTGCCGGCGGTGAATCCCACGGCGGAATTCTCGCTCGCGCCGTCGGGCGAGTTCCGGTTCACGAACGTCGCCGTCGACTACAAGGTCGCCGACGTGCCGTCGCGCGGCTACAAGGCCACCTGGTCGACCTTCGACAACCGCACGCAGCAGTCGACGG
>JAEUQQ010000748.1 GCA_016789685.1 Acidobacteriota bacterium
CCGTGGCGGCCTGGGCACGCGCGATGCGCTCGCAGGTGCCGCGTCCGCACGATGGCACGCCGCACGCCGAAGCCATCGCCATCGTCGGCGCCCGCTGCCTGGGCTGTCACAAGCTCGACGGGCAGGGACACGGCGAGTCGCCCAACCTGTCGCGCGCCGGGCGCGACCGCGACGCGGCGTGGCTGGCCGGCTGGATCGCCGACCCGCTCGCCTACGAGTACGACACCGACATGCCGGGCTTCGCGACCGTCTTGACGAAGGAGGAGATCCGCAAGGTCGCCGCCTACCTGGCAACCCGCCAGTAGGGGCGCATCATGATGCGCCCTGCCCTCCCCCCTCCCGATGCCCGATTGCGCGAACGAGACACCCTTTGCGGTACCGCGGTGGCTGGTGGCGCAGGTGCCCGAGTGCCCCCTCGGGAGCCCCCCCGGGGGCGCCAGCCCGAGCTCGCGTCTACGGTGCCTCTGGCAACCCGATCGCGCGGGTGACGCAGTCGATCAGCGTGCGCGGGCCGAAGGGCTTCTGCAGGAATCCCGCGAGGGTGCCGTCGCCGAACTCCCTCAGGGCTTCCTGCTCGGAGTAGCCGCTCGTCAGCACGACGCGCAGCGACGGGCGGAGCTTCCGCAGGGCGATCAGCGTGTCGCGGCCGTCGAGTTCGGGCATGGTCAGGTCGAGGATGACGAGGCCGATGTCGTCTGCGCGTGCGCCGACGCAACGCAGCGCATCGGCCCCCGACGAGGCGGTCAGCACCTCGAAGCCGGCGCGCGCGAGTGCCTGTGACGCGACGTAGAGCACCCCGGCCTCGTCATCGACCAGCAGGACTCGGCGACGGGCGACGGCAGGCACCGGATCGAGCGGCGTGACCATGTCCTCTTCCTCTTCTGCGGCGACCGGGATGAACACGCGGACGTGGGTCCCGCGTCCGGGTGCGGTCTCGATGCGCAGGTACCCGTGATGGCCCCTGACGATGCCGAGGACGGCCGGCAGGCCGAGGCCACGCCCCACGAACTTCGTGCTGAAGAACGGGTCGAAGATCCGCGCCCGCGTGGGTGCGTCGATCCCCGTGCCCGTGTCTGACACCGTCAGGACCACGTAGTCGCCCGCCGACACCTCGTCTTCGTCGACCGAGCGCGCGGGCAGCGCCTGCGCCACCCGCTCGTGGCGCGCACGCACCGTCACCGTGCCGGTGCCCTCTGGCAGGGCTTCGACGGCGTTGGTGACGAGGTTGATGAGCAACTGCCGCACCTGGCCGATGTCTCCGTCGATCGGCGGCAGGTCGCTGCCGAGATCGGTGACGAGCGTGGCCTTCCGCAGGGCCGCCGAGAGCAGCGGCAGCGTCTGCGACACGACGCCGGCGAGGTCGATCGGCTCGATGAGGAACGTGCCGCCGCCCGAGTACGCGAGCATCTGGCGCGTGACCTGCGTCGCGCGGCGCGCCGAGTCTTCGGCGAGCGCGAGCAGTTCGTGGACCGGATGCTCGGGGTCCTCGAGATCCGCGCGCGCGAGATCGATGTAGCCGAGGATGCCCGTCAGCAGGTTGTTGAAGTCGTGCGCGAGGCCACCGGCGAGCGCGCCGAGGCTCTCCTGTTTCTGCGCGCGCACGAGCCGCGCCTCGAACTGCTTGCGCTCGGTGATGTCGACGCCGATGGCGACGGCCGACGTCACGGCGCCGGCGCGCGAGCGGAGGGGCGTTGCATAGAGCAGGATCTCGACGAGCGAGCCGTCGGGCCGTTGGCGCTGGATCTGTTCGTCGTGGATCGACGAGGACGCGAAGAGGCGTTGCAGGAGGTCGCCGGGCTGGGCGCCCGTGGTGCCGGCCACGCGCAAGGCCGGGTCCCGGCCCGTCGCGGGGAGGCAGGCCGGGCAGGCACGACCGACGGCATCCGCGTGGGTGACGCCAAAGAGGCGCTCGGCGGCGGGATTCCACACGTCGCCCACGGTGCCGTCGGGACGCAGCGTCCAGATGGCAATCGGGGCGTGCTCGACGACCGTGCGCAGGAGGCGCTCGCTGCGGGCGAGGGCGTCCTCGACGAGCAGGCGCGCGAGCGCGGTGCTCATCTGTGCCGCGATGGCCTCGAGCGGCCCGCGGCGGGCAGGCGCCAGGGCACCGTGCCGGTCAGAGGCGAGCAGGAGCAGGCCGACGACTTCGTCCTGGTGGTGGAGCGGCAGCATCGCCAGGCCGGTGACGCCTTCGGCGAGCGCGACGTCGTTGGGAGCAAAGGGCACGCGCGCGTAGTCGACGAACACCGGATCGCCACGCTCGACGATCGCCATGCGCTCGCTGCCCGGCGCGATGTACATCAGCGACTCGCGCAAGGCGGGGCTGACGTTGAGAGTCTGCGCGACGCGGAGCGCGCCGTCGGGATCGCGCAGGTAGATGCCGCCCTCGGTGTAGTCAGACACCTCGAGGGCCGCCGCGAGGCACGCCGGCAGGACGTCGTCGAGGCCCGACGCATGGGCGAACCGCACCGCGAGGTCGCGCGCGACGCGCAGGTCGTCTTCGGCGTGGCGGAGGTCGGTGATGTCGGTGCACGACCCGATGAGGCCGGCAAACGTGCCGTCGGGGCGAAACCGTGGCACCGAGCGATCCAGGATCCAGCGCCACTCGCCATCGAACCGCCGGAACCGGTAGATCAGGTCGGCCTCGTGCTGCGTGGCGACGGCTTCGGCGAGCGGTTCGTCGACGGCCGGCCGATCGTCGGGGTGGACGAAGGCCTTCCAGCCCATGCCACGCAGCTGGTCGAACGGGCACCCGACGAACTGGGTGTAGGCCATGTTGGCAAACGTGCACTGGCCGGTTTCGTCGGTGACCCACAGCAGCACGGGCGCCGTGTCGGCGACCGCGCGCATCGCGTGGCGCCGTTCGTTGATGTCGCGCGCCAGGCGATCGGCCATCTGGCCGAGCAGGGTCACCTGCAGCGCGATCTGCGCGTCGCCGCTGTCGGGGTCGACGACCGCATCGATGAGTTGTTCGCTGGCGAGACGCTGCGCGACGGGATCGACCGAGGCGACGAGCGCGATGGCGGGCAAGGGGCCCGGCTCGGTGCTGCGGGCACGCTGGCAGACCGTGCGCGTGGCATCTGGCGAGAGCGCGTCGCCGAGCAGGAGCACCGACGCCGGCCGGCCGTCGGGCGTGGACGCGGGCGCAAGGACCCGGCACGACGCGCCTGGCCCGAGCAGGGCCACGACGCGCGCCTCGAGTGCAGGCGAGAAGCCGGTGAGGATGACGTGCATGGGCACGGAAGCGTCGTCGGGCACCGCGCCCGGGAAGCCGGTTGGGGCGCGCATATAATCGCCCAGATGAGCGCGAAAGACCACAGGGCGGCGGCACCGGCCACGGTGGTGTGCGCGGTCGTCACGGTGAGCGACACGCGCACCGAGGCGACCGACCGCAGCGGCGACGCCATCGCGGCGCGGCTCGAGGCGGCGGGGCACCGGGTAGAGATCCGGCACCTGGTCAAGGACGATCCCGAGGCGATCCGGCTGCTGCTCGAGTCGCACCTGGCGTCTGGGGGCGTCGATGCGATCATCACGACGGGCGGCACGGGGATCACGTCGCGCGATGGCACGTACGAAGTGGTGAGCGGCCTGATCGAGCGCCCGCTGCCGGGATTCGGCGAGCTGTTCCGGATGCTGAGCTTCGAGCAGGTGGGCGCGGCCGCGATGCTCAGCCGCGCGTGCGCCGGCGTCGCCGGCCGCCTGGTCGTGTTCGCGCTCCCGGGCTCCGAAGCCGCCGTGACGCTGGCCATGGATCGCCTGATCGTCCCCGAACTGTCGCACGTGATCCGCGAACTCCGCCGATGAGGGGTCACATCTTTCATTGCAGCATTTTTCAAGACCTGGCACCGGCTCCAAGGCCGCAGAAGATTCAGCGGGAGGGGTCAGATCTTGAATAATGCTGCAATGAAAGATGTGACCCCGCCGATGGCGCTCGGTGCGGCGATGCAGCGGATGCGGGCGGCGATCGTGCCCATCGCGCGCACCGAACGTGTCGCGCTCGCCGATGCCGCCGGACGCGTGCTGGCCACCGACGTCACCGCCACCGCCGACGTCCCGCCCTTCGACCGCGCCCTCATGGATGGCTACGCCGTCCGCGCCGACGACACGACAGGCGCCACGCCCGACACACCCGCGCGCCTCGCGTGGCGAGGCGTCACCTACACCGGCGAGCAACCCGGCGCCGCCGTCGCAACGGGCTCCTGCATCGGCATCGCCACCGGCGCCGTCATGCCGCACGGCGCCGACGCGGTCGTCATGGTCGAACACACGGCGCGCACGCCGGCGGCGGCCCCCGACGACGCCGTGGCTCCCGCGCCAGACGACAACCACGTCGTACTGGTCTACCGGCCAGTCGCCGCACGCCAGAACGTCGGCCGCCGCGGCGGCGACCTCGCCGCCGGCGACCTCGTCGGCCAGGCCGGCGACCACCTGACGCCTGCACGCCTCGGCGCGCTCGCCGCCGCAGGGGCAACGTTCGTCGACGTCTACGCGCGGCCACTGGTCGCCATCGCCTCGACCGGCAACGAGGTCGTC
>JAEUQQ010000759.1 GCA_016789685.1 Acidobacteriota bacterium
CCCTTGCGGATGTGCTTCTCGGCGTAGAACTGCCCTTCCTTGAGCTTGAAGAGCGGCCGCAGGCCCTCGGGCTTGACCACCGTGTTGCCGTCGAACGTGAAGTTGCCGACGCGATAGCGGCGTCCCTCGGTCACGGGCACGCGCAACTCGACGAAGCGCTGGCGCCCGTCGGGGGCATCTTCGAGCGTCTTGACCTCGGGCTGCCCGATGCGCGCCGTGATGTAGCCCTTGTCGCGGTAGTACTCGACGAGCTTGTCGGCGTCTTCCTCGAACTTGTCCTGCAGGTAGGTGCCGCGCCCCGTGATGAACGAGAACGCCCACTGCGGCTTGTTCTCCTTCATCTTGCGCGTGAGCCGGCCATCGCCGACGGCGTCGTTGCCGATGAAGTCGATGCTCTTGATCTTGTACTGGGGGCCCTCGTCGATCGTGAAGGTGAGGTGGACCAGCTTCGGGCCGCCGCCCACGTCCTTCATCTCGTGGGTGACGCGGCCGTCGTGGTAGCCCTTTTCGGCGAGCATCTCGCGCACGACGCCGTCGACGCGACGGATGAGGCCCTGGTCGATGAACGAGTCGAGGCGGATGGTGATGCCCTTCTCCTTCAGCTTCTCGTCGATTTTCGACTGTTCGAGCTTCTTCGAGCCGACGTAATCGACGATCTTGACGCGCGGGCGCTCCTCCATGTCGAAGATCACCCGCTTGCCGACGACGCCGTTCGGGTACGGCCGGTCTTCGACGCGGATCGAGAGGTCGTCGAGGAAGTTCGTCGCCCAGAGGCGCTTGAAGTCGTCGAGGACGATCTTCTCGGTCTCGTCGTTCCAGGGCACCCAGAACCCGGCCGAGGGCCGGCTCGGACGCACCTGGATGTAGTACAGGTAGGTCTGCGGGTCGATGACCGACGTGCCCCCCTGGCGGGGGAACGCGAGCTCGATCTCGGCGAGCACGGGCCCCGAGCCGGCCTCGGGCTGCCGTGCGGCCCCCGCCGGGGCCGCGCCAGGCGCCTGGGGCGCCGACGGCGGCTGGGCGGGCACGGCAGGCCGCTGGGCCGCCGGACGGGAAGACGGCGACGGCGTCTGCGCCGTGACCGGCACAACGCTCCCTGCTGCGGCCAGCGCCGCGCACACGACAAGCACTCGGTATCGGGTCATCGAATCCATTGGGGCGCGGTGAGGGCGTCCCCCGGCCCGGTGCGGAACGCGCGCGGCAGGCACCCGGCACGGCTCCGCCCTCTCGGGCCAAGCGACGAGTTTACAGGAAGAAAGACGCCGCAGGCCAGCCCGTGGCTTGGCTGGCCCGCCCACTCGTCACGACGCTGACAGTTTCCGGCCACTCGTGGGGTCCCCGGCATACCGGTACGCCAGGGTCCCGTGGTCGAGGTAGACCTCCAGCTCGCCACCGCGCAGGAGGCCCCGAATCAGCTCCTCCGACAGCGGGTCTTCGATGTAGCGCTGGATCGCCCGGCGCAGGGGCCGCGCCCCGTACGACCGGTCATTGCACGTCTGCTCGATGATCCAGTCGAGCGCCTCGGGCAGCACGTCGAGCTGGAGCCGCCGTTCGACGAGGTGCGCGTTGAGCTGCCCGATCAGCAGGCGGGTGATGCGCCGCAGATCGTCGTCGCTGAGCGGGTCGAAGACGATGATCTCGTCGATCCGGTTGATGAACTCGGGGTTGAAGGTGCGCTTCACCTCGCCGAGCACCATCTCGTTGACGCTCTTGTTGAGCTCGCGCGTGTCGGCCTGGAACCCGAGCGAGCCCTTCCCCTTCTGGATGAAGCGCGCCCCGATGTTCGAGGTCATGATGATGATGCAGTTCTTGAAGTTGACCCGGTTGCCCAGCCCGTCGGTGAGGTGCCCGTCCTCGAACACCTGCAGCAGGATGTTGAACAGGTCCGGGTGCGCCTTCTCGATCTCGTCGAGCAGCACGACCGAGTAGGGGTTGCGCTTCACCTTCTCGGTCAGCTGGCCCCCTTCCTCGTGCCCGACATAGCCCGGCGGCGACCCGATGAGCTTCGACACCGAGTGCTTCTCCATGTACTCGGACATGTCGAAGCGGATCAGCGCGGCGTCGGCGCCGAACAGGAAGTTGGCCAGCGCACGCGCCAGCTCGGTCTTCCCGACGCCGGTGGGCCCAAGGAAGATGAAGCTGCCGACGGGCCGCGTGGGCGACTTGAGCCCGGCGCGCGACCGGCGGATCGCCCGCGAGAGCGCCGAGATCGCCTTCTCCTGGCTGATGACGCGGCGATGGAGTTCCTCTTCCATCCGCAGCAGCTTGTCGCTCTCGTCCTGGTTGACCGACGTGATCGGCACGCCCGTCCACTTCGAGACGACCTCGTCGATGTCGGCCTTCCCCACCAGCACCCGGCGCGCGCTGGTCTTGACGTCGAACTTCTCGCGCACGAACTGCAGGTTCTCGCGCGCAATCACTTCCTGCTCGCGGAAGAACTGCGCCTTCTCGTGGTCGTTGGCGACCACCGCCGTCTCCATCTGCTCGACGGCGACCTTGATGCTCTTGTTGATCTCGCCGAACTCCTCGGAGTAGCCCGCCTCGCGCAGCTTGGCCCGGGCGCCGGCCTCGTCGACGAGGTCGATGGCCTTGTCGGGCAGGAAGCGATCGGTGATGTACCGGTTCGACTGGTAGACGGCCGCTTCGATGGCTTCGCGCGTGTACTCGACGTGGTGGAACGACTCGTAGCGATCCTTGACGCCCAGCAGGATCTCGATCGCCTCGCGTTCGCTCGGCGGTTCGACCTTGACGGCCTGGAACCGCCGCTCGAGCGAGCGGTCCTTCTCGATGTACTTCCGGTACTCGGCCGGCGTGGTGGCGCCGATGCAGCGGATCTCGCCGCGCGAGAGCGCCGGCTTGAGGATGTTGGCCGCGTCGAGCGAGCCTTCGGCCGATCCGGCGCCCACCAGCGTGTGCAGTTCGTCGATGAACACGATGATGTTCGGGTTCTCGGTGAGCTCCTTCATGATGGCCTTGAGGCGCTCTTCGAACTGTCCGCGATACTTCGTGCCGGCGACGATCAGCGAGATGTCGAGGGCGAGGATCCGCTTGTCGGCGAGGAAGTGCGGGACGTCGCCACAGACGATTTTCTGCGCCAACCCCTCGACGATGGCCGTCTTGCCCACGCCCGGCTCGCCGATCAGGACGGCGTTGTTCTTGGTGCGGCGGCACAGCACCTGCTGGACGCGTTCGACTTCGACGTCGCGCCCCACCAGCGGGTCGAGGCTGTTCTTGAGGGCGGCCTCGGTCAGGTCGCGGCTGAACTCGGCCAGCAGCGGCGTTTCCTTCACCCGCGTCAGCGTCGTCTTCTCGTTCAGCAGCGCGACGATGTCTTCGCGCACCCCATTGAGCTTCATCCCCTTTTCCAGGAGGATGGCCGCCGCCACCGAACGCTCCTCGCGGAGGATGCCCAGCAGCAGGTGCTCGGTGCCGATGTAGTTGTGCAGCAGGCGATCGGCCTCTTCGGCCGCGAACTGCAGGACACGCTTGGTCTCGGCGCTGAACGGGATCTCGACCGACGTCGAGACCTTCTCGCGGAAGACGGTGCGACCCTCGATTTCCTTCCGGATCGACTCGAGCGACAGGTGCGACCGCGCGAAAATCCGGCTCGTGAGCCCCTTGCCCTCGCGGATCAATCCGAGCAGCAGGTGCTCGGTTTCGATCGAAACACTCCCCAGTTGGCTGGCTTCATAGCGTGCAAAGAACAGCACGCGCCGCGCTCGCTCGGTATACCGCTCGAACATCCCGCTTACCCTACAGAAGTTGGCACGGGGCCAGACCAGGAACGAATGCCCGTCATTATACCCTCCGACCCGTCAGGGTCAGGCGGCGCACTGCCCGTCACTGCACTCGGTGCAGCCCCCGGCAGGCGCCGACGGCGGCCCCGGGGGGCAACGCCGGATGCGAGGCAACGGCCCCGGGAAACCCTGCACGCCTTGCGCGCGCAGCGCCACCCCCGTGATCCAGTAGAACACGGATCCCCGCCGTGCCGGTCATGCCGGGTGCAGCCGGCCGCCCTCGAGGCG
>JAEUQQ010000032.1 GCA_016789685.1 Acidobacteriota bacterium
CGCGTGGCGCTCCTGAACCCGACCGACGTTCCCGCGCAGGCCTCGGTCGAGTTCCTCGTCGCGGGCACGACGACGCCGGTGACGCTGCCGGCCTTCACGCTGGCTGCGCGCACGAGGACGACGATCGATCCCGACGCCGACGCGGGGCTGGCAGATGCCGCGTTCTCGACCCGTGTCACCGCCAGCGAGCCGATCGTCGTCGACCGGACCATGTCGTGGGACGCGATGCCCGGTGCGGGCGCGCACGCCGAAACCGCGGTGGCGGGGCCGGCCACGCGCTGGTTCCTCGCCGAGGGGGCGACGATCGCGGGGCTGCAGTTGTTCTATCTCGTCCAGAATCCCAACGACACGGCGGCGACCGTGACCGTTCGGTACCTCCGCAGCGACGGCCAGGTGTTCACGAAGGCGTACGTGGTCGGGCCCAACACGCGCGAGAACATCTGGGTCAACGCCGAGGCCGCCTCCGATCAGGCGCTCGCGGGCCTGGCGGCTGCAGAGGTCTCGGCCGACCTGCGGTCTGACGTGCCCGTCATCGTCGAGCGCGCGGTGTACCGCGACACGCAGTTGTCGGGCGGACACGACAGTGTCGGCCTCACGACGCCGCGCACGACGTGGTTCCTGGCCGAGGGCGCTACCGGCGACTTCTTCGACCTGTTCGTCCTCCTCGCCAATCCCAACGACCTCGCCGCGCATGTCGACGTGCGGTACCTGACACCGTCCGGCGTGACCTACACGCAGTCGTACGTCGTGGCGGCCAACAGCCGCACGACGATCTGGGTCGATGCCGAGGCCGTGAACGACGGCGCCACGGGGCAGCCGGCGGGATACCCGTTTCTCGTGACCACGTCGCTCTCCACGGCGATCACGTCCGTGGCCTACGTGGGCGGCGGCGGCGCCTCGGTGGCGGCGCAGCCGATCGTCGTCGAGCGGGCGTTGTGGTGGCGCAACGGTGCCGGAGGCGCGCTCGATGGCGGCGGGTGGTACGAGTCGCACAACTCCCCGGCGACCGACCGGGCGGGGACGGTCTGGGCGATGGCCGACGGGCAGGCCGGGACGACGGCCGGCGATCCCGTGTGGTGGGACACCTACGTGCTGATTGCGAACGCGTCGGCGACGGCCGGACGCGCGCGTGTGACCGTCTTCGTGGAAGGGCAGACGACGCCGCTGGTGAAGGAGTATGCCGTGCCGGCCAACAGCCGCGTGACCGTGCCTGTCGGGGCGGCGGGGGTGACCGACGCGGGCACCGGACTCGCGGTTGACGGGTCGGGTTTCGGAGCGGCCGTGGCCAACAGTCGCTTCGGCATCCTGGTGGCGAGCCAGGACGTGAACGGCGCGGCGGCCGACATCGTGGTCGAGCGGGCGATGTATGGCACGCCGCCGGGCGCGACGCGGGTGTGGCCCCTCGGCACCAACGCCGTGGCCACCCGGCTCCGGTAGCCGAAGGGGTCACATCTTGAGAAATGCTGCAATGAAAGATGTGACCCCGCCGGGCTTGACCCCGCCGGGCTAGGGCAGGGCGGCCGAGGCGGCGGCGGGACCGGCGCCGGGGGGGCAGCGGTGGCCCGCCACCTGCAGCGCGTGCTCGAGCGCGCTGAGGAACAGCAGCACCAGCGAGGGCGTCGAACTCGCGCCCATCAGCCCCACGCGCCAGATCCTGCCCGCCAGCGGTCCGAGCCCCGCGCCAATTTCCATCGAGAACGTCTGCAGCAGCGTGCGGCGCACGGCCGCTTCGTCTACCCCCTCGGGGACGCAGATGGCGTTCAGCGTCCACAACCGTTCGCCCGCCGGCGGCAGCAGCCCGAGCCCCATCGCCTCGAGGCCGGCCGCCAGCGCCAGGTGGTGGCGTTCATGCCGCTGCCAACGCCGCTCGAGCCCTTCCTCCTCGATCGCGACCAGCGCTTCCTGCAGCGCATAGATCAGCGTCGACGACAGCGTGTGGTGGTACTTCCGCCGCACCCAGTAGTCTTCGAGCAGCCCCATGTCGAAGTAGAAGCTGCGGCACGCCACGCGCCTGGCCTGCGCGGCCGGCGTCCACGCCACCGGCGCCATCCCCGACGGCGCCCCGATGCACTTCTGCGTGCAGCTGTAGACCGCGTCGAGGTCCCATCCCGCCACGTCGAGCGGATGGCCGCCAAGCGACGTCACCGCATCGACGATGGCGAGGGCGCCGAACTCGTGGGCGACCGCCGCTACGTCCTTGACCGGATTCAGCACGCCCGTCGACGTCTCGGCGTGGACGCAGGCCACGACGTCGAAGGGCCGTGGTCCCGCCGCGTCGAGCGCGGCCCGCACGGCCTCGGGATCGACCGCGCGGCCCCAGGTGACCTCGAGCCGCGTCACGTCGGCGCCGTAGCGCCGGCACATCTCGGCCAGGCGATCGCCGAAGTACCCCGTCACCACGGCCAGCACCCGCGTGCCGTCGCCCACCATGTTGGCGACGACCGCCTCCATGCCCGACGTGCCCGTGCCCGACACCGCGAACGTGAACGCCCCGTCGTGGGCCTGGAACACGCGGCCGAGGCGCGCGCGCACGTCGTCGAGAAGGGCGACCAGGTCGCCGTCGAGGTGGCTCAGGACCGGTGCCGCCATCGCGCGCATGACGCGCGGCGCGATGATGCTGGGGCCGGGACCGAGGAGCAGGCGTTCCGAAGTGGGCAGCGGCAGGCGAGTCATGGCGGGCCGATTATCGTCCCGGCGCCCGCCGGCTGTATAGGCCGCGCGCGGGCGACGTGTGGCATGGCGCCCGCCGGGTGGCCACATTCCCGCCACGCGTGTCACACGCGGGCGTTACACTCTCGCGCGTGACCCTTGCGTCTGCCGACCTCCGCGCGCAGGGCGGAGCCCCGCCTGCGCCCCCCGCTTCGTCGCGGCGCGAACTGCTGCAGGTCGTCCTCGCGTCGGCCGCCTACTGCCTGCTGCTCTGCAGCTACTACATCCTCAGGCCCGTGCGCGACGAGATGGGCGTGCAGAACGGCGTCAATCGGCTGCAGTGGCTCTTCAGCGGCACCCTGGCCCTCACCCTGGTCACCGTGCCGATCGTCGGCTGGGTCGTGCAGCGCGTGTCGCGCCCGCGCATCGTGCCGGCCGTCTACGCGTTCATGGTGGCCAACCTCGCGGCGTTCTACCTCGCCTTCCGGGGCGGGATCGGCGTTGCGGGCGCGGCGACGTTCTTCATGTGGCTGAGCGTGTTCAACCTGCTCGTCGTCTCGCTGTTCTGGAGCGACGTCAGCGACGCGTTCTCGACCGCGCAGTCGCACCGCTACTACGGCTACGTCGCCGGCGGCGGCACCGCGGGCGCCATTGCCGGGCCCGCGCTGACGACCTGGCTGGCGCCCCGCGTCCCGACCTCGTCGCTGCTGGCGCTGTCGGACGTCCTGCTCGTCATCGCGGGCATTGCGCTGGTTGTCCTGCGCCGCCTCGGGCCGGCCGGACGCGCGGTCGATCCGCGGCCCATCGGCGGGTCGATCGTCGCCGGCATCTGGCTGACGCTGCGAGAGACGCGCCTGCGCGGCATCGCCCTGCTCATCATCTTCTACACCGCCGTATCGACCGTCCTCTACGTCGGACTCATCGACATCGTCGGCCGCACCTACGCCGATTCAGGGCGACGCACCGCCTTTTTCGCTTCGCTCGACCTGATCGTGAACATCCTCGCGCTCACCATGCAGGTGCTCGGCACGCGCCAGATCGTGCAGCGGATGGGACTGCGCGTGGCCCTGGCGGTCGCGCCGCTCGCCGTGGCGTGCGGGTTCCTCGTCATCGGCGTCTGGCGGACGGCGTTCGTGTTCGCCGCCGTGCAGGTGATGCATCGCGCCGGCGAGTTCTCGCTGGTGCGCCCGGGCCGCGAGATGATCTACACGACCGTCGACGGCGAGGCCCGCTACAAGGCCAAGAGCTTCATCGACACGACGGTGTATCGCGCCAACGACGCCCTGTCGGCCTGGATCGTCGCGGGCTTGCGCGCGGTCGGGCTCGATACGATCATCCTGTTCGGCATCCCCGCGGCGCTCGCGTGGATGGCGACCGGGTTCACGATCGGCAGACGCCATGACCGGGATCAGTCGGCGTAGCGCGCTGCGTGCGATCGGGTGCGGGGCGGTCGGGTGCCTGGCGGCGTCGCCGGCGGTGACGCTGGCACGCGGCACCGCGCCCGCGGGGACGACGAGCGAGGAGCAGGCGAGGGTGGCCATCCAGTCGATCGAGATGCGGCGACTCGGGACGCACCAGGTGCCGGTGATCGGGCTCGGCACGTGGCAGACCTTCGACGTGGGCCGGGGCGCCGCCGAGCGCGCGCCGCTCGAGGAGGTGCTGCGCGAGTTCACCACCCTCGGCGGATCGGTCATCGACTCGTCGCCGATGTACGGCGCGTCGGAATCGGTTGTCGGCGACCTTGCGCTGAAGCTGTCGCTGCACCCGAAGCTGTTCGTGGCCACCAAGGTCTGGACGGCGGGACGCGAGGCGGGCCTCAGGCAGATGGAGGCCTCGATGCGGCAACTGCGCGTCAGGCAGATCGATCTCATGCAGGTGCACAACCTCGTCGACGTGACGACCCACCTCGAGACCCTGGCGTCGTGGAAGCGGGAGGGGCGCGTGCGCTACGTCGGCGTCACGCACTACACCGCCGGGTACCACGAGGCGGTGGCGCGCATCGTCGAGGCGCATCCCGTGGACGCCATCCAGATCAACTACTCGGTCGGCGAGCGTGATGCCGAGCAGCGGTTGCTGCCGCTGGCGCGCGAGCGCGGCATCGCGGTGATCGCGAACCGTCCGTTTGCGGGCGGCGACCTGTTTGCGCGCGTGCGCAGCCTGCCGATCCCGGCATGGGCGGCAGAGATCGCGTGCACGTCGTGGGCCCAGATCCTCCTCAAGTTCGTGGTGTCGCACCCGGCGGTCACGTGCGCCATTCCGGCCACCTCGAAGGTCGCGCACCTGCGCGACAACATGCAGGCGGGGCGCGGCCGCATGCCCGATGCCGCGCTGCGTCGTCGCATCGCCGACGCGGTCGCCTAGGTGCTCAGCCGCATGGCCGACACCGAGACCGCGCGACTCGAGGCGACGTATCGCACCCGCCGCGACACCTTTGCCGGGGAGCGCGCACGGTACGCGCGCCAATCGCTGGCGCTGTCGTGGACGCGCGGGGGGCTCTTCGCGCTGGCGGTGATCGACTTCTACGCCGCATCGGGCGCGGGCTGGCTGTCTTCGCGTGCCGGCTGGGTGGTGGCGGGCGGTCTGCTCGTGCTCTTCCTGTTCGTGCTGCGGCGGCACGAGGCCGTGGAACGCGCGGCGCAGGTCGCCGCGGCGCAGGTGACGCTGTGCGACGACGCGATCGCGCGGCTCGGGCGGCACTGGGACCGGCTGCCGGTGCCGGATCGTGACGCCGGTAGCGAGGCACGACGCGACCCCACCGGTGCCGACCTCGACCTGGAGGGGCGCGGGTCGTTGCGGCAGTTGCTGGGGCGGACGGCGACACCCGGCGGCGCGGCGCGGCTGTCGGCGTGGATGGCGGCGGCGACGAGGGGCGAGGGGCTCGCCACCGAGATCGCCGAGCGGCAGGCGGCCGTGCGTGAACTGGCCCCGCTCCTCGACCTGCGCGCCCGGATGCTTGCCGACGCGATGGTCGGCGAACCCTTGCGGCCGCACGCCGCGCGCGTCGTCGATGGGTGGATCTCGGCGCCGCGGTCGGTGCTGTCGCGGCCGTGGTTCGGGGCCGTCGCGACGGCCATCCCGCTCGGGACGGTGATCGCGGCCGCCGGGCTCGTGGCCGCTGACGTGGCGCTGGCGTGGGTGACCGCGATTCCGCTCGTGTCGTGGGGCCTGCGCCAGGCGCTGTCGGCCCCGATCGGCCGGGCGTTTGGCGCCGCCGACGTCCTGTCGGGCGAGGGGCGCCGGTACCTGGCGCTGATTCGTGCGTGGGAGGACTTCGCGCCCGCGTCGCCGCGCCTCGTGGCGTTGCGCGCCCGGCTCGTCGAGCCGCGTGCGGCCTCGGCCGAGCTGACCTCGCTGAAACGTCTCATCGATCTGGCCGACCTGCGGTGGTCGCACCTGCCGCACTTCCTGATCCACTCGGTGACCGCGTGGGACGTGCACGTGGCGGCGGCGCTCGAGCGCTGGCGTCACGAGGCCGGCCCGCACGTGGGCGACTGGTTCGATGCCCTGGCAGACCTCGACGCGCTGGCGACGCTGGCGAGCCTGGCCCACGACGAACCGGGCTGGACCGATGCCCTCGTCGAGCCCGGGTACGACCGGCTCGAGGCGCTGGCCATCGCGCATCCGCTGCTGGCGCCGGGCGTGCGCGTGGCCAACGACGTCGAGGTGGGGCCGTCGGGGACGTCGCTGGTGATCACCGGCTCGAACATGTCGGGCAAGAGCACCCTGCTGCGCGCCATCGGCCTCAACGTCGTGCTGGCGCAACTGGGGGCGCCGGTGTGCGCGGCTCGGCTCCGCCTGCCGCGACTGCAACTCGAGACGAGCATCCGCATCAGCGACTCGCTGACCGACGGCGTGTCGTATTTCATGTCGGCCCTGCTGCGGCTCAAGGGCGTGGTGGCCGCGGCCGACGCGTCGCGGCGTGGCGAGGGGCCGGTCGTGTGCTACCTGCTCGACGAGGTGCTGCAGGGCACCAACAGCGAAGAGCGGCAGGTGGCGGTGCGCCGGGTGCTGGTGCACCTCGTGTCGACGCCGGCGATTGGCGCGATGACGACCCACGACCTGCACCTGGTGCACACGCCGGAGTTCGTGGCGCACGCGCGTCACGTGCACTTCACCGAGCACGTGGACGACGGGGGCGGCGGCCCACTGCTGACGTTCGACTACCGGTTGCGTCCCGGCCCGGCGACCTCGCGCAACGCCCTGGCCCTGATGCGCATGATCGGCCTCGGCTAGGCGGGGTCACGTCTTTCTTCATCGCATTTCGCACGGTCTGGCCCCACGGCGGCGAGCGCGTGGCGATCGAGGTGGGGTCACATCTTTCTTCATCGCATTCTGCACGGTCTGACCCCCTGGGCGGCGAGCAGGTGGCGGGCGTCACGATCCGTGGGTGGCGCGCCACTCATCGGCAGGCGGTGGGGCGCGCGTGGCCCGTTTCGTCCCCGGATTTCGCTGAGGGAACATAGGGGCGCCATGCGTCTCTGATCGGAAGATCGTCTCAGGCTGCCGGGCAGGGTGCTGGGGGGCACTTTGCCCACTCGAGGTTCACCGGACCACGTTTCGTGGCAGCCTGGGACGATCACTTAAGTCTGCTTCATTGAGAACTTGTTCGCGGGCAGGCGAAGACACACGCGAGGAATTGCCAGATTCTTGGGCGATTCCCGTCGTTTCACCGAATGGCCCGGATCTTGAGTCTGGCGTCGGCTCCGGCACGAC
>JAEUQQ010000382.1 GCA_016789685.1 Acidobacteriota bacterium
AACTCATCGCGCACCGCGGCCCCGATGGGTGGGGCACGCACTGCGAGGGCCCGCTCGGCCTCGGGCACCGGCGCCTGGCCATCATCGACCTCTCTGACGCGGCCAAGCAGCCGATGTCGTCTGACGACGGGCAGGCCTGGATCGTCTTCAACGGCGAGATCTACAACTTCCAGGGCCTGCGGGCCGAACTCGAAGGGCGCGGGCACCGCTTCCGAACGCACTCCGACACCGAAGTCCTGCTGCGCGGCTACCAGGAGTACGGCACCGGCATCATCGAACGGCTGCGCGGGATGTTCGCGTTTGCGCTCTGGGACGCGCGCGCCCGGCGCCTCGTCATCGCCCGCGACCGGGTCGGCAAGAAGCCCCTGCACTACCGAGTCGATCGCGACGGCATCGCCTTCGCCTCGGAACCCAAGGCCTTCCTCGCCGAGACCGGGTTCCACCCCGAGGCCGACGATGCGGCCATCCTGCACTACCTGACCTATCAGCACGTCCCGAGCCCGCTGTCGGCGTTCCGCGGCGTGCACAAGCTGCCACCGGGGCACATGCTGATCGTCGAGGGCGACCGCGTCACGACCCAGCGCTACTGGACGCTTGCCTACGAGCCCAAGCTCGACGTCGACGAACCGACGGCCATCGACGAGATCCTCGCGCGGCTGCGCGAGGCCGTGCGCCTACGCATGATCAGCGACGTGCCGCTCGGCGCCTTCCTCAGCGGGGGCATCGACTCGAGCATCGTCGTGGCGCTGATGCGCGAGCTGGCGTCGGGACCGGTGCGGACGTTCTCGATCGGATTCGGCGACGCCCGCTACAACGAGTTGCCCCACGCACGGGCGATCGCCGGGCACCTCGGCACCGAGCACCACGAGTTCGTGGTGACGCCCGACGCGATCGAGGTGCTGCCGCGGCTCGTGTGGCACTACAACGAGCCGTACTCCGACTCGTCGGCCCTGCCCACGTGGTATCTCGCCGAGATGACGCGCCGCCACGTGACGGTGGCCCTCAACGGCGACGGCGGCGACGAGAGCTTCGGCGGCTACCAGCGGTATCTGGCCAACCAGGCCGCCACGCGGTTTGCCCGGCATGCGCCGCGATTCGTGCAGCGCGGGCTGGCGAGCCTGGGCCCGCTGGTGCGCCACCGTGCCCGCCCCAACACGCCGCGCTACCGTGCGGGGCGCGTGCTCGAGGTCTTCGCCGAAACGCCCGACGACCGCTACGCCCGCTTCATGGTCTGCTTCCATCCCGACTGGCACGACGCGCTGCTGACCCGCGACTTCGCCGCGCGCGCCGCACACGCGGATGCGTGGCAGTTCCACCGCGAGGCCTTCGCGAGCTCGACGACGACGAACCTCGTCGATCGGATGCTGGACTACGATGTGCGGACGTACCTGCCAGAGGACCTGCTGGTCAAGGTCGACATCGCGACCATGGCGCACTCGCTCGAGGGACGGTCGCCGCTGCTCGATCACGAGGTGATGGAGTATGCTGCGCGCCTGCCCCCAGCGATGAAGCTCCAGGGAACGACGCTGAAACACCTGCTCAAGCAGGTCGCCTACCGGCTGCTGCCGCGCACGCTGCTCGACCGCCCCAAGATGGGCTTCGGCGTGCCGCTCGATGCCTGGTTCCGTGGCGCCCTGCACGACTTCGCGCGCGATCACCTGTTGTCGTCGCGCGCGCGCACCCGCGGCATCGTCGAGCCGGCGTACGTCGAGCGCTTGCTCGACGAGCACCGATCCGGACGACGGCCGTGGCACTACCAGATCTGCAACCTCCGCGTGCTCGAGCTGTGGCACGAGGCGTGCATCGACCGCGCACGCCCACAGAGCCCCCCGGCTCGCACCGCCCCATGACCGACTCCGTGTTCGACCGCTGTCTGCACCGTCCCGCCGTGTGGTGGACATCGGCGCTCGCCCTGGCGGCCAGCGTCACCTTCCTGTCACTGGCCGGTAACGGCGGAGCCGTGGTCGTGGTCGCCGCCGCCGCGGCGATCGTCCTCGCCCTCGCCGCGACCGAAGACCGGCATGGATGGCAGACCATCGTCGCCCTGGCCCTCGTGGGCGCCGCCATCCGCGCCGTCGCCCACGCCGGCCTCGTGGCGTGGACGTCGCCGGCCGGAGGGCCGTTTCTCGGCCCCGACTCGTCCACCTACTTCTTCCGCAGCGTCATCCTCGCCGACGACGGCTTCAGGATCACCGACAGCCCCGCCCTGCACTTCGGGACCTACGACGCGGCGCACTACTACCTGTTTGCCGCCATCGTCGCCGTGGTCGGACCCGACCTCGTCGCCCTGCAGGTCGCCAACTGGTCGATGACGATCCTCGCCGGACCGCTGGCCTGGTCGATCGCGCGGCGCGTCGCCCCGGCGCACGCCACCGCGGTCGGCCTCCTGGTCACCGTCTATCCCTCGCTCGTCGCGGTGAGCGTCAACGACCTGCTCAAGGATCCGTCGGTCATCACCCTGAGCCTCGTCGGCGCGTGGGTGCTCGTGCGCCTGGTGACCGCGCACGACGGCTGGCTCGCACGGCTCGCGCTCGTCGTCGTCGGCGGTGGGGCGTTGGCCTACGTGCACATGTCGCGTTTCTATGTCGCGGCCTTCCTCCTGCTCGCCGCCGTGACCGCCCTGGCCGTCACGTGGCTCCGGACGCGCCGGGATCCCGCCCGGCGCCCGGCCGCGACCGCGATGCTGTCGATGGTCCTGGTGTTCGGCATCGGCGAGGCCGTTCCGCGCGCGATGGGATGGCCGTACTCGCCCCTGATGCTCGCCGACCAGTTCGCGCACGTGATGAACTCGCCGGGCATGCGCCTCTATGCCCCGGGGCTGCTCGCACGCCTGTCGAGCGACGGAGGAGGCTCCCCGGCCGCGTCACTCGGCGACGGTGCGTCCACGTCGTTGCCCGCCACCGGGCCCGCACTGCTCGACCGCGGCGACTCGATGAGTCACTCGGCGCGCGAGATCCTCGCCAAGACGCGCGACCGGGGGACGAAACCGCGGAGCACCGACAGCCCGCACGTCTCGCCCGGCACGCCCCGGCCGCCGAAACCGGCTGCGGGCGCGCCGCCGGCCGACGCCGCGCCACCGGCCGAGGGCCCCAGGCTCGTGCGATGGGGCACGAACGGCATCCGCAAGCTCTTCGGCCCGTTCCCGTGGGTGCCACCGCCAGACTTCTCGCCGCAGACGATCACGCTGGGCGACTACCTGCTCTTCCCCGGCATGCTCGTCTGGTACGCGGTGCTGCCGATCGCGCTGGCGGCGATGTTCGTGGCTGCCGGTGACATGCTGCGCGGGCGCGCGGGCGGGCTGTCGCTCGGCATCGCGCTCTTCTCGGCGGCGCTGTTCGTGCTCTACCTCGGCCTGAACCTGAGCTGGCGCCAGCGCGAGTTCATGTTCCCGTTCCTCGTGCTGCTGGCCTTCTGGGCGATCGACCGCGTGCGCGCGCAGCGATGGGCGCGTTACGCCTACGCCGCCTACTGGTGCGGCATCGTGCTGCTGGCCGTCACGCACACGGTCGTGCGCGCGATGGTGGGCTGACGCGCCCGCGACGGCCTCAGCGCAGGACGTCGTCCCACGCACCGAGAACGGAGGGCAGCGCGTAGCGCTCGAGGACGCTGCGCCCGCGTTCGCCGATCTCGCGGCGGCGATCGGCATCCACGATCAGGAGGCGCATGCCCTCGGCGAGCGCCTCGGCCGATCCGGGCGCCACCAGGATGCCGTCAACGCCGTCGCGCAGGATCTCGCGCGGGCCGCTCGCGATGTCGAACGCGACGACGGGCGTGCCGACGGCCATGGCCTCGCACAACACGTTAGGGAATCCCTCGTAGCGCGACGACAGCACGAAGATCCCCGCCTCGCGCAACCGGTTCGGGAGGTCGCTGGCGTGACCGGCGAGCGTGACGCGCGCGGCGAGGCCGAGGCGTGCGGCCTGTACGCGCAGGTCGTGCTCGAGCGGTCCGGCACCGTGAATCACGAGACGCCACGTCGCACACGACGGCGCAATGCGGGCAAACGCCTCGATGAGCAGATCGAAGCCCTTTTCTGGCCCCAGGCGTCCGGCGGCGACGATGGTCGTGTCGCGGGGCACGTCGGCCACCGGCGGCGCGACGACGGGATTGGGAATGACCCGCGTCTGTACGCCGCGCCAGCCGTCGAAGAACGCACCCGCACGCTCGGTCTGGACGACCACGACACGCGCCCACGCGTAGGTACGGCGGCGGAGCCACTGCCACTCGGCGCGGAGCGGACACCGCGCCGGGTCGCTGCGTTCGGCCACCACCACGGGCAGCCCCATCCCGCGCGTGGCGAGCAGCGTGAGCACATT
>JAEUQQ010000105.1 GCA_016789685.1 Acidobacteriota bacterium
ATGCTCCCGACGAACCGCACATGGGCGTCGATGCCGAGTTCGCGCGCGCGCTGCTCGAGCCCGGCCCGTTCCACCCCGTCACCCAGCAGGGCGAGCACGGCCCCGGGATGCTGCTGACGCAGGCGCGCGAACGCATCGAACAGCACGCGGTGCCCCTTGTAGGCGATGAGGTTCGCCACGACGACGAGGACGGGAACATCGGGCGGCAGCGCGAGGGCGCGGCGTGCTTCGTCTCGCGGCGGCACGTCGAGCCGCGAGGGGTGAATGCCGTTGTGGATGACCCTGACGCGCTCGGGCGGCAACCCTTCGGCCGCGATGGCATCCTGTCGCACGGCCTCGGCGTTGGCGATGAACACGTCGGTGCGCCGGTTGGCCGCGGCCTCGAGCCTGAGCGCAAACGGCGTGAGCGCCGTCCGGAACCGCGCAAGGCTGAGCCTCGACGCGACCACGACCGGGACGCCGGCCGAACGCGCGGCGAGCGCGCCGAGCACGTAGGCCCAGAACAGCTGGCCGTGGACGATGTCGGGCTTGAAGGTCGCGATCGCGCGTCGCAGGCGATACAGGGCCGACAGGGTCTGCACCGGGTGCCGCTTGATCCGCAGGCCGTGGTAGCCGATCACCTCGAGCGGGATCCCGAGTTCGGCGACCGACGGGGCCAGGGCCCCGGCCGATTCGAGGCACACGACCATGGGTGTGACGCGCGTGCGATCGATGCCGCGCAGCAGGTCGAGCACCTGGCGTTCGGCGCCACCAACGCCCATCGAGCCAATCACGTACTGCACCCGCAGTGGCATCTGCCTCAGCGCCTGCCCACGCAGCAGATGTTCATGCCCAGGTCGAGGGCATCGCGCAGGTGCCGAAGGAGCGGCATCGGGAGCACCCGCGACGCGATGCCAGACACCGTCGACGGTACGGCGCCGAACACGAACGACGACGTGACGGTGAGCCCCGCACGTTCGAGGAGGCCACACCACACGCGGCGCGAGTGGAGGCGCTCGTCGGTGGGCGTGCCGCTGTAGTGCAGATGCCGGCTCGGCACCACCACGGCCACCAGCGGCGCGCAGCGGGCCTGCTCGGCAATCAGCCGAACCGTGTCGTCAGGATCGAAATGCTCGATGACGCCGAGCGAATACACCAGGTCGATCGCGCCATGCCATTTCGAAAGGTCGAACGCATCGGCCTGGGCAAAGGTCGCCGGCGATCGCAGCAGCGCGCCGTATTCGTGGGCCATCGCCACGATGTCGCCATCGTTGTCGACACCAACGGCGGTGTAACCGTGGTGCGCAAGCAGCGCAGGATACAGCCCGCTCCCGCAGCCGACATCGAGCAGGCGCCCGCCTGACGGCAGGTGGTCCCGGATGACCTGGGTCAACGGATCGAGGTACTGCCACTGCTGCACCGCGAAGGGCACGGGCCCGCCGGCCCGCTCAATCCCCTCGCGCACGTACTGACACCAGCGTTCCGACATGTCACTCCTTCCGATAGCGTCTACCGCGGCGACTCATGTCGCGCCTCCGGCACGGCGCGGGCACGGCCAAGCACACGCGCGACGCCAGACCACAACACCGCGACATCGGCGCGACCGGGGATGGCATCACGCAGCGGCGCGTTGGCGAGGCGAAGGGTCCACCCCAGGATCGCCACGGCACTCAGGCCGTACGAACACATCGACGCGAGCGACGCGCCGACGGCACCGTGTACGGGAACCCACCAGAGCGTCAGCAGCGCATTCGTGGCCACAGCCACGGCATGAATCGCGACCAGCAACCACGGACGCCCCGCGCGCACGATGGCCGCGCCGCAGGCGCGTTGCCAGCCCAGCGCCACCATGCCCGGCAGCAACACGATGAGAGGCCACACCGCGTCGACGAACTCACGCCCGAAGACCAGCGGCACGAGCACCGGGGCCACGACACCCCACCCGAGCGCGATGCCCCCGCCGACCACTGTGTTGACGCGTGCGCCAAGCAGGCCGAGACGGGCAGCGTCGGCGAGTTCCCCGGTCGCCTGACGCGACACCAGCGCCGTCCCCAGCGAGTCGGTCGCCAGTTGCACGGTTTCGGCCAGCATCACCGCAAGCGAATAGAGGCCAAGCATCGCGGTGCCCGCGATGGCGCTCACCATGAACATGTCGAGCCTGACATGCATCCAGAGCAGCATCGACGACACGTGCAACGGCAGCGAGGCCGCCAGAACGTCGCGGATCCACGTCGAGCGCAACTCCTCGGCCGGGAACGCGTGGCAACTCCTGGCAATGATGACCCACGTCACGATGGCGCCGATCACGCTGCTCGCCAGGACGAGGCCCGGCGTCAGCCCGGTCGTCAACCAGAGGGCGCCGAGCATGGCCGCTTGGACCAGCACCGCAATGAGCCCCGAGCGGAACTGCACCATGACGCGGCCCGCCACCGTGAGCAACGCCCCGCCGAGCATGGCCTCCATCTGCAGGGGAATGGTCGCGGCCGCCAGCACGAGATACGACACCGGCGTCGTCGCATAGACCGTCGGTAGCAGCCAGGGCGACGCCACGAGGAGCAGCATGCTCAGGCTGCCCAGGGTCCACGACGCGCGCCGACTTGCGCGCCAGAGGCCCCCGAGGCCATAGCGACGGTCGCCGTACAGCAGCAGCGCGCCCTGATCGATGCCGCACTTCGCCACCGTGACGAGCGTGGCGGCTCCGAGAAAGGGCAGGTAGTACTCGCCGCGGCCCGTGGGACCGAGCGCGCGCGACACCACGACGCCAGAGAGGAACGTCGCAACGTAGAGCAGGATCCTGAACGCGAGGATACCGAGGCTGTCGCGCGCGATCGCCGACATCAGGGGGTCTCGCCCGGCGACGTGCCACGCATCCGCAGCAACCGCGCGGGCACGCCACCCACGATCGCTCGCGGCGCAACGTCGCGCGTCACGACCGCCCCGGCGGCCACCACCGCACCGTCGCCGATCGTGACCCCGTCGAGCACCACGACATGGGTGCCGAGCCAGACGTCGCTCCCGATGCTGACCCCCTGCTGGGTGGTGCCCTGATCGTAGATCGGCACGTCGAGGCCGTCGATGCGGTGATTCGAGGGGATGACCACGGTATGCGCGGCGATGAGCACATCGTTGCCGATCGAGAGCCCCCCTGCGCCATAGAGGATGCAGAAGGGGTTCACGCCGACGCGTCGGCCGAGGGTCACCGGGCCACACTGCGCGTCGATGATGGCGTCGTCGCGGATGTCGCAGCGCTCGCCGAGCGTGACGGGGCCGGTGCA
>JAEUQQ010000186.1 GCA_016789685.1 Acidobacteriota bacterium
CGGATGCGGAGCGTGTAGATCACGGGCACGGCGCCGACGATGTCGCGCAGGGCCCGAGCGCCGTCGTGCATCGCCGCCGCCGACACCTCGTCGTAGTAGTCGGCGCGCCATTCGATCACGTCGGGCGCGAGCGCGATCGCAACCGAGGCCTGCGCCCGCAACGCCTCGATGTCGCCGGGCACGAGCGGCACGCAGATCAACGGCTTGGGGCCCCCGAACTCGGCGGTCCTGATTTTCAGGGCAGGCGTCACGACCGGTCTCATCGTCTTCGTCCCTCGACAGTGCGGCGGGCCACCGGGCCGGCAGCCGTCGTCGGCCCGGCCCGTCGCGGTTGTGCGCCGGCGATGCCGGCCCCTGCACGGTAACACGGGCATCGGGCCCCCTGAGGCGACTACAATCGCGCGAGTTCGTCATGACACTCCTGCTGTCGATCTTCGCGTCCGACATCCTGCCGATCGCCATCGTGGCCGGCGTCGGCTACGCCCTTGCCCGGTTCCTCGGCGTGCAGCTGCGGACGCTCACGCACGTCGTCTTCTACGCCACCATGCCGTGCCTCGCGTTCGACATGCTGGTGACCGCGCCCGACCTGGGACGCGACGTGGCCGCGATGATCGGCGTCGCCGTCCTGGTGGCCCTGTCGATGGCGGCCGTGGGGTGGATGGTGGGCTCGGCCGCACGGCTGAGCCGCGTCGACACGCGCGCCGTCATGCTCGTTGCGATGTTCTCGAACGCCGGCAACTACGGGCTGCCCGTGGTGCACTTCGCCTACGGTGACACCGCGCTGGCGTACGGCACGATCTACTTCCTCACCGGATCGGTGCTCACGTACACCCTGGGCGCCTTCGTGGCGGCGGGCGCGCGGCTCGACGTGGCTGGTGCCGTGCGGCAGGTCGCGCGGATTCCCGCTCTTTACGGCGTGGCGCTGGCCCTGCTCGTGCTCGGGTTCGGGATCGACGTGCCGACGCCCGTGCTGCGGCCGATCGCGCTGCTCTCGGATGCCGCGCTGCCGCTGATGATCCTCGTGCTGGGCGTGCAGATGCACCACGCCACGCTGCCCCAGCGCCCGGGCATCATGGCCGTGACCGTCGTGGCGTCGCTGGTGGCGGCACCGCTGATTGCACTCGGATGGGTGTCGGTGCTCGGTGTCGCCGGGCCGGCCCGGCAGGCGGCGGTGACCCTCTCGGCCATGCCCGTGGCGGTGGCCACGACCATCGTCGCGCTCGAGTTCGACGTGTCGCCCGCGTTCGTCACGAGCGCGGTGTTCGTGACGACCGTGCTGAGTCCCCTCACGCTGTCGCCCCTGATCGCCTACCTGCGCTGATGCAGGTGCCCGCCGCCAGCGGCGTGTAACCGTAACACCGGGGCGGGAGCCGGCCCGCGCGGTGCTAGCATCGCCCGACGACCGACCTCAGGCTCAGGCACCCACCCATGACCACGAACTCCTCGACGGCAGCCCGCCGGACGCACGCGCGATGGTTCCCCATCCTCACGCTCGTCGCGATCGGCACGATGATCAACTACCTCGATCGCACGGTGCTCGGGATCGCGGCGCCGTTCCTGAGCAAGGATCTGCAGCTCGATCCGACGCAGATGGGGCTGGTGTTCTCGGCGTTCTCGTGGAGCTATGCGCTGCTGCAGATTCCGGGCGGCATCTTCCTCGATCGCTACGGCACGCGGCTCACCTACTTCGTGGCGGTGACGTTCTGGTCGTTCTTCACGGCCATGATGGGCGCGGTGCACTCGCTGTGGGGCCTGGTGGCCACGCGGGTCGGCATCGGCATCTTCGAGGCCCCGTGCTATCCCGCCAACAGCCGCGTGCTGGCGACGTGGTTCCCGCAGAACGAACGCGCGCGCGCCAACGGCATCTACTCGGTGGGCCAGTACGCCGGGCTCGGCTTCCTCAGCGTGCCGCTCTTCTGGCTCACCGCCCAGTTCGGCTGGCGGGGACTCTTCTTCATCGTCGGCGGCATCGGGATCGTGTTCGGCGTCGTCTGGTGGATCTACTACCGCAACCTCGACGAGAGCACGATCGTGAACCAGGCCGAGAAGGACTACATCGAGGCGGGCGGCGGCGGCGACTACAAGGGTGAACCCGTGCGGTTCCGCTGGGACCTGATCCGCAAGCTGCTGGCGCACCGCCAGATCCTCGGCGCGTCGATCGGGCAGTTCGGCGGCAACTCGACGCTCGTGTTCTTCGTGACGTGGTTCCCCACCTACCTGGTGACCGCCCGCGGCATGTCGTTCATCAAGGCCGGGTTCATGGCCTCGATGCCCTACATCGCGGCGTCGGTGGGCGTGCTGCTCGGCGGCATCGTGTCAGACATGATCCTGAAGCGCACCGGCTCGGCCAACCTCGCGCGGAAGCTGCCGATCGTGGGCGGCATGCTCCTGGCCTCGACGATCATCGCGGCCAACTACGTGCCCGTCGACAACAACGTGCTCGTGATCGCCATCATGTCGATCGCCTTCTTCGGCCAGGGCATGACGAACCTCGGGTGGACGGTGGTGTCTGACGTCGCGCCCAAGAAGCTGATCGGGCTGACCGGCGGCATCTTCAACTTCAGCGCGAACCTCGCGGGCATCGTGACGCCGCTGGTGATCGGCATCACGCTCAAGATGACCGGCTCGTTCGTCGGCCCGCTGATCTACATCGGCGTGGTCGCGCTGATCGGCGCGTTCTCGTACAGCGTCGTGCTGGGCGACATCAAGCGACTCGAGATCGACACCGACAACTGATCCGGCACGACGCAGCGGTTGCCGTGTGACTACGGCAGCCGCTGCATGAACTCGCCGAGTTCCTTCTTCCACAGCACGGCCCAGGTGTGCGAGCTGTGGCCGCGTGACGCGGGCGAAATCGGGATCAGCACGTAGCGTCCGCCGGCGACCTTCGGCATCAGGGCCTCCATCAGGCCGAGTTCGGGCGGATTGATCTGATCGTCGGCCGAGTTGATCGCCAGCAGCGGCGCCGCGATTTTCGCAAGGCCGGCAGACGGATCGTAGTCGCGCGACGCGTCGAACTGGTACAGCATGTCGTTCGCGTCGAGCGCCGGGAGGCGCGACTCGACGAACGTGCGGATGAAGGCGTCGGCCTGTTCGCGCGTCGGCGCCAGCTGGTGCCACTGCAGCGGCACACTGCTCATGATCGACTGCAACCGGAGCGCGTTCCGCATCCCCATCACCGGCTGGGCGCCGTAGTCGCCGTGTATCCACGCCGGGTCGCTCGTGATCGCATCGGCGAGCATCGTCCGCCACATGCGATTGCGCCCGACGATGGCAGTGGGGACGGATGCCATGGGCACCCATCCGTCGGCCATCTGCGGGTACCGCGTGGCCCACATCCAGGTGTGCATGCCGCCCATCGACGTCCCCATCACCAGGCGGAGGTGATCGACCTTGAAGTGCTCGGTCACGAGCCGGTGCTGCAGCGCCA
>JAEUQQ010000128.1 GCA_016789685.1 Acidobacteriota bacterium
TCCTTGCCATGCTTGGCCACGGCCGCGTCGAAGTCGCGCGGCAGGGCCGTGAACGGGGCCGGCCCGTACGCGTCCATGTCGACGAAGTGCCGCGGCGGTTCCTCCTCGAAACCGGCATTGCGCCACAGGTCCGGATCGATCGAGTGCGCGACGATGAAGTCGCGGTGCTTGTCGAAAAACGGCTTGAGGGCCGGCGGCAGGAGGTCGATGGCCCGTCCGGTGACGTAGTGGTGGGCATCGAAGCCCCACGCCGACAGGTGCGGCGTGGCCTGCAGCACGCAGGCGAGAACAAAGGCGGCGGCGACGGCTCGTCGGAACAGCATGACGAACATCGTATCGAAACCGCGGGAATGACGCCACGAACGCCGCGGATCCCCGTGGTAGCATTCGGCACATGAGTGCACACTTCGGGCCTGGCGACGTGGCCCGCGTGGCCGCGTTGGCACATCTCGAGCTGACGCCCGACGAGGCTGCGCGCTTCACCCCGGAACTCGCCGAAATCCTCGAGTACGCCACCGCCATCCAGCGCGTTGACACGTCTGGCGTGTCGCCCACCGCGCACGCGCTGGCGCACGACTCGGTCTTGCGTCCCGACGAACCACGTGGGTCGCTGGTCCGCGAGGCCGCGCTCGGCAACGCCCCCGCCGCGGCGCGTGAGGCAGGGCTCTTCCGCGTGCCCAAGGTGATCGGGTGATGGGCGCACACGCCACGGCACGTGACATCCGGCAGCAGATCGTCGACGGCGCCACGTCGGCCGAAGCCACCTGCGAGGCCGCCCTCGCGGCCATCCGGGAGGGCGACGCCACGATCGGCGCATTCCTGCACGTCGATGCAGCAGGCGCCCTCGATGCGGCGCGGGCCATCGACGCCCGCAGCGACAAGGCATCGCTGCCGCTCGCTGGTGTGCCGGTGGCCGTGAAAGACAACATCTGCACGGCGGGCGTGCGTACCACGGCCGGCTCGCGCATGCTCGACACGTTCGTCCCGCCGTACGACGCGACGGTCGTGACGCGCCTGCGTGCGGCCGGTGCCGTGATCGTTGGCAAGACCAACTGCGACGAGTTCGCCATGGGCTCGTCTACCGAGAATTCGGCGTACTTTCCGACGAAGAACCCCTGGGACGTGACCCGCACCCCCGGCGGCTCGAGCGGCGGATCGGCCGCAGCCGTCGCCGCCGGCTTCTCGCCAATTGCCCTGGGCTCCGATACCGGGGGATCGGTCAGGCAGCCAGCGGCCTTCTGCGGCGTGGTCGGCCTCAAGCCGACGTACGGGCGCGTGTCACGCTACGGGCTGATCGCGTTCGGGTCGTCGCTCGACCAGGTCGGCACGTTCGGGCAGACGGTGCACGACGCCGCGCTGCTCTACGACGTGATCGCGGGTCCCGACGCGTTCGACTCCACGGCCTCGTCGCACCCGGTGAGCCCGACCGTCGCGCAACTCGATCGTCCGCTCGGCCCGGTTCGCCTCGGTGTCCCGCGGGCCATGCTCGCCGAGGGCGTCGAGGCCGACGTGCGCGCGGCGTTCGACGCGGCTCTCGAGGCCTGGCGCAGCGCAGGCGCCGAACTCGTCGACATCGACCTGCCGCACGCGCCGCACGCCATCCCGGTCTACTACCTCGTGGCGCCAGCCGAGGCGAGTTCCAACCTGGCGCGCTACGACGGCGTCCGGTACGGGTTCAGGGCCGCGGTGGGGCCGCGCGACTCGCTCGAGGCGATGTACGAGCGCACCCGCGACGCCGGGTTCGGCGCCGAGGTCAAGCGACGGATCCTGATCGGGACGTACGTGCTCAGCGCGGGCTACTACGACGCGTTCTACCTCAAGGCCCAGCAGGTCAGGACGCTGATCCGCGACGACTACACACGCGCGTTCGAGGGAGTCGATGCGATCGTGATGCCGACGACGCCGAGCGCGGCGTTCCGACTCGGCGAACGTGTCGACCATCCGCTGCAGATGTACCTGAACGACGTCTTCACGGTCAGTGCGAATCTCGCGGGGGTTCCCGCCGTGAGCGTGCCGTGCGGGCTCACGGCCGAGCGGTTGCCGGTCGGGGTCCAGGTGGTGGGTCCGGCGTTCGCCGAAGGGCGGATCCTGCAGATCGCGCACGCACTCGAGTCGCGGATGCCGACGATGACGCGCTGACGACCGCGTCAGGCGGTCGCTCTGCGCACCTCGGGCGGACGCACCTAGGCGGGGTGTATTTCAGGACGCTTGACGAGCTTGTAGACGGCCCAGGCGGCGAAGGCCACGAAGGCCAGCGGCACGAGCGGCAGGATCACGCTGGCCACCGCGGCGAGCACCGCGCCAACGGCGAGCACGAGGCCGAAGACGAGGGCGAGCGGGATCAACAGCACCGCGAACAGGCCGCGGAAGACCCACTTCAGGATCAGGAACGGGAGGGTCAGGAGCCCGAAGGCGATCTTGAACGGCAGGAAGAGCACCCAGAACACCAGCCTGAAGATCAGGCCCACCACCATCGCCAGCCCCGTCACCACCAGGCCGGCCATCGCGGCCATTGCCACCAGCAGTACAGTCGTCACGCGCTAACCTCCGCCCCTGCCGCGGAGTTACGACGCCTTCGGTGCTCCGGTTCCCGTCTTGAGCTGATCCACGCGTCCCCGTGGCGCCGTCGCCAGGACGGGTTGCCCGAGGTCGACGCGGCCGACGTAGTCGTCGAGGGTGCGGCCCGACCGTTGCCCCGCACGCGTCAGCTTGGGGAAGGTCGGCACGACACACGCCACCAGGAAGATACCGAGCACCACGACGACCGCGGCAGCGAGTGCGCCGAGGAGCCCCATCACGAGCTCCATGGCCCTACTCCTGCGACGGCGGCGCGTCGGGAACGGTGACCTGCTTGACCGGGACGATCGTGTAGTCGATGAGGTGGTCGTGCACCTCGCGCATCGCGACGCGCTCGAGCTTGTGTGACCGCTCGACACCGTCCGCCAGGCGGGGACGGGCGCCACGGCGCAGCTGCTTGGCGCGCTGGGCGGCAATGTCCACGAAGAGGAAACGCGAGGTGACCGGCGGGGCCGTCACCGGTTCGGCCACGTACGGCGCGTCGGTCGGTTCAATCGGGTTCGACATGACCTGACAGGATATAGGGCCGGCACGCGTAGAGCAAGCGGCGCCATCGCCCCTGGGGGCGTGGGAGAGAGGTCTTCTCCTCCCGCCCCACCCCCAGGCGGTGTCGGCGTCACGCGGAACTAGCCGTTGACCTGGACCTGGATCTGCCGCGGCTTCGACTCCTCGCGGGTCGGCAGCGTGACGGTCAGCACCCCGTCCTTGTAGTCAGCCGCCACGCGGTTGACATCGACCGTCGCCGGCAGCGCAAACGACCGGCTGAAGGCCCCATAGGCGCGCTCGACACGGTGGAACTGCTCGTCCTTCGTGTCGGTCGCCTTCCGGCGCTCGCCGCGGATGGTGAGCATGTTGTTCTCGAGGCGGATGTCGATCGCCTCGCGCGTCATCCCCGGCAGTTCGGCCGTCAGCACGAGTTCGTGCCGGTCGTTCTCGAAGATGTCGACCGGGGGAATCCAGTCGCCGCGCATCAGCAGGTCGTCGTCGGTCCGGCGGTAGGTGTCGCCGAAGATACGGTTGATGCGGTCCTGCATTGCGGCCAGTTCACGGAACGGATCGAGTCGAACGATTGCCATGGTCCTTACCCTCCTGCGGGATATGCGAATCACCCGCCGCCGGCACCGCCAGACGGCCAGGTGAGGAAGAGCCGAACAAGAAGATATGGCAAGCATGCGTGTGTGTCAATAAAAAAATCTACACAACATGCACTCACATAACACCAGACATGTCCGCTGGGCGGTACGAGGGAGCCGAGTGGCCCCCGCGTGTCGAGGGGGCCAGAGCGTGCGAAATGTGATGAAGAAAGATGTGACCCCGCCGGGGTGGGCGGCAGCGTAACGGGCGGAGGCGCCTGTGCGATGATGTGTCCGCTTCCGACGATGTGGGTCCTGCCTGATACCGACGACTTCGCCACCGACGTCCAGCGCCTCTTCGACGACCTCGACCGCGGTGCCCCTCCGCGAGGAGGCACGACCGCCGGGGGCGTCATTCCGGCCCTCGACGTCATCGAGACGGCAACGACCATCGACATCGTCATCGACGTGCCGGGCGTCGCGGCCACGGCCGTCCGCGCGGTCTTCAGCCACGGCGTCCTGATCATCGCCGGCAACAAGTGCGGCCCGGCCGCATGCGGCACCGACGAACGCCACTTCCACCACGTCGAGCGAGGCTACGGCCGGTTCGCACGCGTGGTGCGCTTCAGCGAGGCCGTCGACGCGTCACGCGCGCGCGCCACGCTGGCCGACGGCGTCCTCCGCGTCTCGGTGCCGCGGATCGACGAACGCCGCGGCCTCGACATCGTCGTGCCGATCGACACCCCGCGCGCCTGACGCGCGCCGAGACCCTCCATGCGCATCCTGTTTGTCGGCGATATCGTGGGTCGCCCGGGGCGAGACATCCTCGCCGCCGCCCTGCCGCGACTCACCCGCCGTCATGGCATCGACTTCGTGATCGCCAATGCCGAGAACTCGGCCGGCGGCTTCGGTGTGACGCGCGAAACCGGCGACGCCATCCTCAGGTCGGGCGTGCACGTGATGACCAGCGGCAACCACATCTGGGACAAGAAGGAGGTCTTTCCCTACATCGCCGACGAACCGCGCCTCC
This sequence comes from Acidobacteriota bacterium, assembly GCA_016789685.1. Classification (GTDB taxonomy): domain Bacteria; phylum Acidobacteriota; class Vicinamibacteria; order Vicinamibacterales; family JAFNAJ01; genus JAEUQQ01. The sequence continues at coordinate 4,681 of JAEUQQ010000128.1, forward strand.
TGCGCCCCCTCAACTACCCGGCCGGCGCGCCCGGTGAAGGCGCCGCGGTGTTCACCACGCCGAACGGCGAACGCGTCGCCGTGATCAACGCCATGGGCCGCGTGCACATGCCGCTCGTCGATGATCCCTTTGCGGCCATCGACCGTGCGCTCGTGCGCGTGCGCGACGAGGCGTCCATCGTCATCGTCGACGTCCACGCCGAGGTGACCTCGGAGAAAATCTCGCTCGCCTGGCACCTCGATGGACGCGCGACCCTGGTCGTCGGCACGCACACGCATGTGCAGACCGCCGACGAGCGCATCCTGCCGCACGGCACCGCGGCCATCACCGATGTCGGCATGACGGGCCCGCACGACGGCGTCATCGGCGTCGAGAAGGTGCCGGCGATCTCGCGCTTCCTCAACGGCCTGCCCTCGCGGTTCGAAACCGCGACGGGCGACCCACGCCTCTGCGCCGTGCTCGTCGAGGCCGACGACGCGAGCGGACGGGCACGATCGATCCTGCGCCTGTCGCTCTCGCGCGCCGACGTCGACGCCATCGACGACTGACCGTCATGCCGTCGCTCTTCGACCTGCCGTTCGAGTCGCCCCCGGATCCCCCGGAGCGCGCGACGCCACCGGAGGGCCGCCCCTCCGTGCCGGCGCCGGGAACGACCGCCCCTGCCACGCGACAGCGTGCGGGGGCGCCAACGCCCGAACGAAGCGCGGCGGCCACGCGCCCGCCGGTGGCGCCCGACTCGGCCATCGAGCGTCCAGCGACCCCGGCAGCCGCGACGCGGCACATCTACGACGTCTCGTCGCTGCTCGCCGACGTCAAGCGCACGCTCGCCGACGACTTCTCCGACGTCTGGGTCGAAGGCGAACTGACCGACGTCCGTGTCATCAAGGACCACCTCTACTTCGCGCTCAAGGACGGTCTCGCCCAGGTCAAGTGCGTGATGTGGCGCTCTGACCGACGCACGCTCGCCTTCGCGCCCGAGCATGGGCAGAAGGTGCTCGTGCGCGGGTCGATGAGCCTCTACGACGTGCGCGGCGACCTTCAGCTCTACGTCTCGCGCATGGAACCGCAGGGCCTCGGCGCCCTGCAGCAGGCGATCGAACAGGTCAAGCGCCGCCTCGCGGCCGATGGCCTCCTCGACCCGGCACGCAAGCGGCCGCTGCCGCCCTTCCCCCGGACGATCGGCATCGTCACGTCGCTCGACGCGGCGGCCCTCCGCGACCTCCTCAAGGTGATCTACACGCGGGCGCCGCGCATCCACGTCGTCATTTCGCCGGCCCGCGTGCAGGGCGACGCCGCAGCCGCGTCGATCGTGGCCGCCCTGGCGCGCATCACCGCCCACGCCACGCCCGACCTCGTCATCGTGGCGCGTGGTGGCGGGTCGCTCGAAGACCTGATGGCCTTCAACCACGACGCGGTGGCTCGCGCCATCGCCGCCTGTCCCGTTCCCGTCGTGTCGGGCGTCGGCCACGAAACCGACATCACGATCGCCGACCTCGTTGCCGACGTGCGGGCAGCCACGCCATCGCACGCGGCAGAACTCGTCGTTCGCCCGACGCGCGAGATCACGGCGGCGATCCGCGAGCGGGCCTCGCGGCTGAAGCAGCTGGCGTTCGCGTCCCTGCGTGCCGCCGAGGTGCGACTAAGGCGCCTCGAGCGGCACACGGCCCTCGTCGCGGTGCCGATGCGCGTGGCCAACCTGGGGCGCGACATCAGCGACGCGCAACAGGCGCTCGCGCGGGCGCTGCACCAGCAACTCGCCGATGCGCGCGTCCACATCCGGCAGGCGCAACACCGGCTCGACGCGTATCATCCGCAGCGCCGGCTGCAGCGCGCCGCCGTCGAACTCGGCAACCTCGACGCCCGGCTGCAGGCCGTCTCGGCAACGCGCGTCGCGGCCGACCGCGCCGCACTGGCACAACGCGCCGGACGACTGGCTGCGCTCTCGCCGCTCGCCGTGCTCGGGCGCGGGTATGCCATCTGCTGGTCGGACGACCGCCAGACGCTGATTCGCGCCGCCGACGCGGCGCTGGTGGGCGAACGCGTGCACGTGCGTGTCGCCGATGGAGAATTGCACTGTGACGTGGCCGCCGTCAGCGGCCGCGCGGAGACCGATCGATGACGGAGTCACCCACCGGCGCGGCCACGCCCGCGCCTCCCGCGTTCGAAGCCGCGCTGCGCGAACTCGATGACGTGGTGCAGCGGCTCGAAGGCGGCAACCTGACGCTCGAAGAGTCGCTGGCCCTCTACGAACGCGGTGTCGCGCTCGCCGCCGCCTGCCACCAGCGTCTGCAGGAGGCCGAACGCCGTATCGAAGTCCTCAACGAACGCGGGCGTGCCGCGGCGGCCCCCGCCGATCTCACGCGCGACCTGCCCGGCGACGACGCATGAGCGTCGGAGTGTCGCCCGATCTGGCCGCGTTCCTGGCGGCCGCGCGCGATCGCGTCGAGACGGCGCTCGACACGTACTTGCCGCGGCCTCCGCGTGCGCCTGCCGTGCTCGATGCGTCGATGCGCTACTCCCTGCTCGGCGGCGGCAAGCGTTTCAGGCCGGTGCTGGCCCTCGCCGCGGCCGATGCCGTCGCGCGTGGCGACGAGGCCCGCGTCGCGCTCGCGTTGCCGGCCGCCTGCGCGCTCGAGTGCATCCACACCTACTCGTTGATCCACGACGACCTGCCGGCCATGGACGACGACACGCTGCGTCGCGGCCGACCGACGTCGCACGTGGTGTTCGGCGAAGGGCTCGCCATCCTCGCCGGCGACGGCCTGCTCACCGAGGCGTTCGCGCTGATGGCGCGCGAGCCGCAGGGAGGCGGCGCGGACCTTGCCGCGCGGAAGCTCGACGCCATCGCGGTCCTGGCGACGGCGGCCGGCGCGATCGGCATGGTCGGCGGGCAGGCCATCGACCTCGACGGCGCCGGCCAGGTCAGGCACCCCGACGCCACGGCGCCGCCGGTGTTCGACGCCGCCGCGCTCGCCGACATGCATGCCCGCAAGACCGGGGCGCTCATCCGCGCCGCCGCCGAAGTCGGCGCGCTGATGGCCGGTGGCAGCGCCGACGAGATTGCGGCCGTCGCCCGCTACGCCACGCACCTCGGCCTCGCGTTCCAGATCGTCGACGACATCCTCGACGTCGAGGGCGAGGCCGCCACGCTGGGCAAGACGGCCGGGAAGGACGCGGCCGCGCACAAGCCCACCTACCCGGCGCTGTTCGGGCTCGAGCGGTCACGCGCCCTGGCGCACGAGGCCCTCGACGCGGCCCTGGCGGCGCTCGCCGCCGCCGATCTCGACCGCCACCTGCCGGCGCTCGCGCGCTGGGTCGTGTGCCGATCGTCGTGAACGCGCCGCGCAGGCTCCGCCTCGACCAGGCCCTCGTGGCGCGAGGGCTCGCCCCGTCACGCGAGCGCGCGCAGGCGTGGATCCTGGCCGGCCTCGTGCGCATCGACGGGCAGGTCGCCCGCAAGGCATCGGATCCGGTCGGTGAGTCGGCCACGGTCTCGGTCGACCAACCCGAGCATCCCTGGGTCGGGCGTGGCGGCATCAAGCTCGCGCACGCGCTCGATGCGTTCTCGATCGCGTGCACCGACCGCCTCGGCCTCGACATCGGCGCCTCGACGGGCGGGTTCACCGACGTCATGCTCACGCGCGGCGCCCGCCACGTCGTCGCGCTCGACGTCGGGCACAACCAGATCGACTGGAAGCTGCGCCAGGACGCACGTGTCACCGTGATGGAAGGTGTCAACGCCCGCTACCTGGCGGCCGACCAACTGCCCGAGTCGTGCCGCCGCGTCGACCTGGTCAGCATCGACGTCTCGTTCATCTCGCTGCGGCACATCCTGCCGGTGGTGCCCCCGCTGCTCGCCCCCGACGGCGACGTGGTCGCCCTGGTGAAACCCCAGTTCGAGGCGGGGCGCGCGGACGTCGGCCGCGGCGGCATCGTCTCTGACCCGGCGGTGCACGCCCGCGTCGTCGACGAAGTGATTGCCCTCGCGCGGTCGCTGCGCCTACGCTGTGTCCACCAATGCGCCTCGCCCATCACGGGCGGTGACGGCAACGTCGAGTTCCTGGTGCACCTGGTTCACGAGGACCGCCCATGAGCGCGTCGCGCATCACTCGCGTTGGCATCGTCGCCAAGATGCAGTTGCACGAG
>JAEUQQ010000141.1 GCA_016789685.1 Acidobacteriota bacterium
GGGGCAGGACTCCGACGTGCAGCGGGCGATGGACGCGGGCGCGGCGGCGTACGTGGTGAAGTCGAACACAGCCCTCCAGTCGCTGGTCGATACGGTGCGCGACGTGCTCGCGCGGAGGCGCTGACCGATGGCTGGCTTGCCCGTCTCTGAGCAGGATCTCAAGACCATCCTGGTCGATGAACTCGAGGTCATCACCGACGACGACTTCCAGCAGGCGCGGACGATGGCGCGGCGGCTGCGCGTGCCGATCGAGCGGGCGCTGGTCGAACGCACGCGCGTGCCGCACCGCTTCCTCCTCGAACAGGTGGCGCTGGCGTGGAACGTCGGGTTCATCGACCTGAAGACGGGCGATGTCGACCGCGACGCGATGCGACTGCTTCCCGAGGATCTGTGCCGGGCCCGGACGCTGATGGCCTTCGCGCGCACGACCAACGACCTGCACGTCGCCATGGAGGATCCGCGCGACCGGAAGGCGATCGTCGAGATCGAGCGCAAGACGGGCCTGCGGGTGGTGCCGTTCCTGGCCCCGACGATCAGCCTCCAGCGCGCCCTGCTGCTCTACCGGTCTGACCTGTTCGAGCTGATGCAGAGCCGCGGCGACGTCACGGCCCCGCAGGTGTTCTCGCCCGACATGCCGGCCCCGGAGCTGGTGCAGCGGCTGCTCGAGTTCGCGGTGGTCTCGCGCGCCTCTGACGTGCACATCGAGCCGTTCGAGATCGAGATGGTGGTGCGCTACCGCATCGACGGCGAGTTGCAGGAAGTCGTCAGCCTGCCCGTCGCCGCCGCCGGCCCGCTCGTCACGCGCCTCAAGGTGATGGCCGGCATGCGCCTCGACGAGAAGCGCGCGCCGCAGGACGGCCGGTTCGAGGCCCAGTTGAGCGGGATCGGGATCGACCTGCGCGTGTCGTCGCTGCCGACGCTCTGGGGCGAGAAGGTCGTGATGCGCGTCCTGCTGCGCGACGGCATGGTGCTCGACCTGCAGAACCTCGGCCTCTCGCAGGGCGATCACCAGACCCTGATCGGCCACATCATGAAGCCGTTCGGCATGGTGCTCGTGACCGGGCCGACCGGCGCCGGCAAGACGACGAGCCTGTACGCCCTGCTGATGCGCGTGGCCGCCGAACGGCGCAGCGTCGTCAACATCTCGACCATCGAGGATCCGATCGAGTACACGATTCCGCGGGTCACGCAGACGAGCGTGAACGCGGCGGTCGGCATGGACTTCGCCGGCGGCCTGCGGGCGCTGCTGCGGCAGGATCCCGACGTCATCATGGTCGGCGAGATCCGCGATCGCGAGACTGCCGAGATCGGCGTGCGGTCGGCGCTCGTCGGCCGGCTGCTGCTCTCGACGCTGCACACCAACGATGCGACCGCGGCCGTGCCGCGCCTGCTCGACATGGGCATCGAGCCGTTCCTGCTGGCCTCGACGCTGACGGTGGTCATGGCGCAGCGGCTCGTGCGACGCCTCTGCACCAACTGCCGCGAGTCGATACCGATGAGCGACATCGTGCTGCGCGGGCTCCACGATCGCAGCGACTTCCCCGCCCTGGTCTCGGCACTGCGGCGCCGGGGCACCATCAGCGCCATCGGCGACCCGTTCGCCAACGTGAGCCTCTACCGCGGCCGCGGTTGTCCCCAGTGCAATGGCACCGGGTTCCGCGGGCGCGTGGGCATCTTCGAACTCTTCGAGATCACCGATCTCGTCAGGCGCATGATCATGGAGCGCCGCGATGCGGCGGCCATCCGCGACGCCGCCATGGGCGAAGGCATGATCACGCTGTTCCAGGACGGCGTCGCCAAGGCCCTGCTCGGCGACACCACGGTCGAAGAGATCTTCAAGGCGGCGGTGTAGGCCTGGGGCAGGGGTATACTCCCCCCGTCGTGACCACGACGCGGGAGGCATCGCGATGAGCACCGACACCGCTCCGGCGGTGGCCTCGGGCAATCCCGGGCACCACCAGCACGGCCCCGAATGGGCCGACTGGCCCGACGACCGCCTGCTCGACCTGCGCTTCTGCGACCTGAAGCTCGCCATCGAGGGATCGTGGCTCGACGGACGCATCGCCGAGTTGCATCGCGAGCTGCAGGCCAAGGGCCTGGTCTTCGAGCCGCACTACTGGCTCTCGGACGAGTGGTTCACGCCAGACGGCATGACGGGGATCGCGATCCCGTTCTACCTGGCCCATCCGCGCCTCGCCAAGCTCGAAGAGACGATGATGCTCGAGGTCGAGGGCGGCACCGACGCGTGGTGCATGAAGATCCTGCGCCACGAGGCCGGGCACGCGATCGACAACGCGTACCGGCTGCAGCGGCGGCGGAAGCGGCAGAAGGTATTCGGGCTCAACTCGGTGCCGTATCCCGAGCACTACTCGCCGAAGCCGTACTCGAAGTCGTTCGTGGTGCACCTCGACTCGTGGTACGCGCAGAGTCATCCGGCCGAGGACTTCGCCGAGACGTTCGCGGTCTGGCTGACGCCCGACTCCGAGTGGCGCGCCCGGTATTCCGACTGGCCGGCGCTCAAGAAGCTCGAGTACATGCAGGAACTGATGGCCGGCATCGCGGGCCAGCCGCCGGTCGTGTCGACCCGCCAGGTTCTCGAGCCGCTCTCGACGCTGCGCAAGACGCTGCGCACGCACTACAAGCAGCGGCGGGATCACTACGGCCTGACACGGCCGGGCGTGTTCGACCGCGAATTGCGGCGGCTGTTCACCGACGCCCCCGAGGCCGCGGGCAACGTGACGGCCGCGCAGTTCCTGTCGCGGATTCGCAAGGACGTGCGTCGCCGCGTGGCCGGGTGGAGCGGCATCCACCAGTACACGATCGACCAGGTGTTCGAAGACATCATCGCGCGCTGCCAGCTGCTCAAGCTGCGCCTGGCTCGCCCAGAGGATCAGACGCGCATGGATTTCATGGTTCTCCTCACCGTGCAGACGATGAACTACCTGCACAGTGGGCGGCATCGGATGGCATTGTGAAGAAGCTGCGCGTGCTCGCGCTCATGCACGCGAACCTCGTCCCCCCGGACGACGTGTCGGGGTTCGACGTGACGGCCGTGCCCTGGAAGATGGAGTTCGACGTCGCCGAGACGCTGCGCTACATGGGACACGAGGTGTTCCAGTGCGGCGTCGAGGACGACCTCGGCACCATCCGCAAGGCGATCGCGGAGTTCAAGCCGCACATCGTCTTCAACCTGCTCGAGTCGTTCCACGGCATCGGCGTGTTCGACTCGCACGTGGTCGGCCTGCTCGAGCTGCTGAGGGTGCCGTACACGGGCTGCAACCCGCGCGGGCTCATGCTCGCGCGCGACAAGTCGCTCTCCAAGACGCTCATGACGGGCCACCGCATTCCCGTGCCCGACTACCTCGTCGTGCGCATGGGCCGCAAGGCGCGCCGGCCGAAGAAGCTCGAGTTCCCGCTGATCGTCAAGTCGCTCACGCAGGAATCGTCGATCGGCATCTCGCGTGCCTCGGTCGTCGAGGACGAAGAGAAGCTGCGGGAGCGCGTGCGCTTCATCCACGAGAGCATCGGCACCGACGCCATCGTCGAGCGCTTCATCGACGGCCGCGAGCTCTACGTGGGTGTCGTCGGCAACCAGCGGCTGCAGGTGTTCCCCGTGTGGGAGCTGCGTTTCGAGACGCTGCCCGACGATGGCCGGTTGCTGATGACCGACCGGGCGAAGTGGAACGCGAACTACCAGAAGAAGTACGGGATCATGACCGGCTCCGCCGACCTGAGTCCCGAGATGGCCGCGCGCGTGCAGCACCTGTGCAAGCGCGTCTACCGGACGCTCGACCTGAGCGGCTACGCGCGCATGGACCTGCGGCTCGACACGAGTGGACGGTTGTTCGTGCTCGAGGCCAACCCGAATCCGCAGCTGGCCTACGGCGAGGATTTCGCCGAGTCGGCCGAACACGGCGGCTTGTCGTACGAAGGCCTGCTGCAGAAGATCCTCAACAACGGGCTGCAGTGGCGTCCGGAGTCTCGCGGCTAGCTGCCGTGGCGTGCGCCGCCCGCGTCACCTGCGCGAGGTGATGCGGGTGAACGCACCCGGGACGGGATCGGCCACGACCGTTCCCGACCCGGTGCCTGTCTAGGCGGCCTGCTTCAGCGGCGGCTGACCCGGCCGCGGCGCCGCGCGGCGCGTCACGGGCGATGCGCCGCCGGTGGCCCCGACCACCTGCTCGAGTTGCTGCACGAGATCGAGCGACATCGTCGCCTGGGCGTTGAGCTCCTCGGTCGCCGCGGCCGTTTCTTCGGCCGTCGCCGCCGTGTGCTGCGTCACCTGCTCCATCTCGCGGACGGCCTGCCGGATCTGCGTCAACCCGCTGGCCTGGTGGCGGCTCGTCTCGCTGACGTGCACCGCGATGCCCCGGACCTTGCCCAGGCTCTCGGTGAACGTCTCGACCGCGCGCGTCACGTCGCCCACGTGCGAGGCGCCGCCCTCGGCGTTCGACGTCGAGGCCTCGATGAGCGCCTCGGTGTCATGCGCGGCCTGCGCCGCGCGCTGCGCGAGACTGCGCACCTCGTCGGCGACCACCGCGAATCCCGCGCCCACTTCGCCGGCGCGTGCGGCTTCGACCGCGGCATTGAGCGCGAGGATGTTGGTCTGGAACGCGATCTCGTTGATGGTCTTGATGATCTTCGAGACACTGTGGCTCGAGTCGACGATCGAGCGCATCGACGTGACCATGTGCTGGAGGCTCTCGTTGGCCGAGGCCACCTCGTGGTCGATCGACTGCATCAACCCGGCGACCTCGTCGGCCTCGGTGGCGTTGGTCGCCGTCTCGCCCGACAGTTCCTCGATCGACGCCGACGACTCCTCGAGCGCGGCCGCTTCGCGGGTAGCGCCGTCAGAGAGGGCCTGCGAGGCCGTGGCGAGCTGGCCGGCCGCGACGGCGACCTGCTGCGCCCCTTCGCGCAGCTGCCCGGTCATGCGGCGCAGCGCCGCGGTCGAGCGCCGGACGACGACGAAGACCGTGCCAAAGACGGGGATCGACACCAGGCCAATGAGGCCGAGCAGCAACGACGCCATGCGATACGCCGAGGACGCGGCCTCGCTGCGCAGCGCGACATCGGCGGCGTTCTGTTTCGACAGCTCGGCGAAGAGCGCGCGCGAGGTGTCGCGGATCGGCTTGCCTGCCACGTCCGAGAGCTTGTACGCCTCGGTGTAGTCGCCGCGCTTCAGGGCGTCGAGCACCCTGGGATAGAGCGCCTGCCACTCGCCGAGCGTCTTGCGCAGGTCGCGGATCTGTTCGGCCTCCCTGGCCGAGGTGGTGGCCTCTGCCGACTTGTCGAGCAGGGCCGTCAGTGCCGCCTGGTTGTCGGCGTTCCGCTTGACCCAGCGTTCGTGCAGCTTGGGGTCATTGGCGTAGGCCGCCATGATCTGCGAGCGTTCGCCGAAGAACAGCTCGTTGAAGAGCGTTTCGGCGTGCAGGATATCGGCCGCGAACGTCGCCCGGGCCTCGAGAGCCTGTGACGTGTCAGACAGCGACCGCAGGTTGTAGAAAGACGCAGCCGTCCCCGCCCCCATCACCCCGAGCAGACACAGGCCGCAGACCAGGAGCTTGGCTCCCAGCGTCCACGGGTGGCGCATGGTCGTTCTCCGAAATGCGCGTATCGCGGGATCCGGCGAAGGCCTGGGGGGCGCAGGGCGAGGATGAGAAGAGCGATGGCGGACGCGCGCACGCGCTCAGGAGAGTCAATCGGCGCCCCCCCGCCGAGCTTGAACCCCGGCGGGGTCACGTCTTTCATTGCAGCATTTCTCAAGACCTGTCCCCGCCCAGCACCGTTCACCCCGCAGGAGGGGTCACATGTTTCCTCATCTCAATCCGCACGATCTGTCCCCGCCCGCCGGCCCCTGCCATCCCCGGCGGCATCCGCCCTGTCACAGCAATCGGCAGGCGGGCGGAGCCGACGGCGCAGGAGCCGCTAGAATGCCGGGATGCGTTCACTGGTGATGTCGATGGCGCTCGCCCTGGCGAGCGCGGCGGCGCCTGTGCTCGTCGAGGCGCAGGCGCCGGCCGCGGCACGCGACCGCGCCTACTGGCTGGCCCTTGCGGGGGCGAAGTTCGCGGTGCCGGCCAGCGAGGATCCGGGCGACATCCTGCGGGCGTCGGAATCCCTCTTGTCATCGCCCGACGCCACGCTGCGCGACGATGTCGCGTATGGCCTGGCGGTGGCGTGGGTCTATCGCGAGCGTCGCGTGGATGCGGCGACGTTGCGCGGCTACGCGTCGCGACTCGAGCAGCGCATGCGCGAAGGCGCGGGGACGGCGGCGACCGATGCGACGCTGTCGCGGTCGTTTGCGGCGCTCGCACTGTCGATCGTCGCCGCGGCCGACACCCGCGAACCCATTTTCGACGAGGCGCAGTATCGGTCGGTGCTCGACAGCGCGTTGAGGAACCTGGTGGGAGAGCGCGACACGCGTGGATACGACCCGCAGGTGGGGTGGGTGCATGCGACGGCGCACACTGCGGACCTGGTGAAGTTCCTGGCGCGGAGTCCGCGGCTGGCCCGCGCCGACCAGGCGCGCATCATCGAGGCGGTGGTGACGCGGGTCGAGACCATGCCTGCCGTGTTCGCGTGGGGCGAGGACGAGCGCCTGGCGGCCTCGCTGCGGTCGGTCGTGGTGCGTGGGGATGCGGATGCGTCCGCGCTCGAGGCGTGGCTCTCGCGGCTCCCGGGCCAGCACGAGGCCGTGTGGGCCGCGACGCCGCTCAGCGTGCCAGCCTACGTGCGCGCGCAGAACGCGAAGCTGGTGTTGCGCGCCCTGTTCGTCTCGTTGAGCGCGCAGCCAGACCTGCCGCCGGCCGTGGCGGCGGTTCGCGCGCGTGTGCTCGCCTGCCTGACGCAGCTTGGGTAGGGGTCACATCTTTC
>JAEUQQ010000155.1 GCA_016789685.1 Acidobacteriota bacterium
CGAGGCGCGTGTCGATACGGCCGCCCCGGCGCCACCCGCGGCCCAACCGCCGGCACCGGCACCACTCGGCGCGGCCCAGTCCGAGACGCTCGAGACCGCACCGGCCGCCCCCTCGGAGCGCGGGAGCCTCACGTTCGCTGCCCCGCAGGCCTCGCAGGAACGGACAATGCAGGCCCAGGCCGAGGCCGGGAGCGGTGCGGGCGCCGCCAGAATCGAACCGCCGGCGGCCGCCGCAGCCGCGCCTCCCGCCCCGGCGCCATTCGCCCCCGCGCCTCCGGCAACCCAGGCGCTGCCCGCAGCGCCAGCGGTCGCCACGCCCGTCACGTCGATGGCCGCCGAGGCGCGTGCAGAGCGCGTGGCCGAGACGCTCGCCATCGCGGAATCACCAGCCGGCCAGAACCGCCTGGCGGCCGCCGACGCCGCCGTCGCCCCACCGGCAGCAGCGGCACCGGCACGGCCGGCGCTGCGCGACTCGGCGAAGATGGCGTCGGCCCAGGCACCAGCGGCGCCCGAGGCAGGTGTGCGGCAGCCCGCCGGGGCTGCCGGGGCGCTGGCCCGCGCCACGCTCGACATCGCATCGCCAGACGGGCGCGAACGCTGGCGCGTGCGCGGCACGAACATCGAACACAGCCTCGACGCCGGCACCACGTGGAGCACGACGGCCAGCCTCCCTGCCATCGCCGTGACGGTTGGCGCATCGCCCGCGCGTGGCGTGTGCTGGCTCGCCGGCCGCGACGGCGTCGTGTTGCGCACCACCGACGGCGTGCGATGGGTGCGCGTGCCGTCACCCATCGTCGCCGACGTCGTGAATCTCGATGCCCGCGATGCCCGCACCGCCACCATCGTCACGCGCGATGGCCGGCGTTTCAGCACCGCAGACGGCGGCGCGACCTGGGTGTCGCCGTAGCGTGTGCCGGCGCCGTCGCGATGGCGGCACGCCGTTGTCACCGCACCGGCTCCGCGATAAGGTGCACTCCTCCACCGTTCCGCATCGCCGCGAAAGGCCGTCGCCGTGTCCAACGCTCCCGTGCAGCCCCCTGATCCCGAGTTCGACGACACCGGCGTCGAGGCCGGCACCTACGGCCTGCGGCAGTGGCTCGGATGGGTGCTGGGGCCCCTGGCGTTGCTGGCGACGCTCGTGCTCGCGCCGCCCGACGGCCTGAGCGTGATGGGGTGGCGGACGGCGGGCGCGGCCCTGCTGATGGCGATCTTCTGGATCTGCGAGCCGATGCCGATTCCGGCCACGGCGCTCCTGCCACTGATCCTCTTCCCCGCGCTCGGGCTCGGCGACATCACGCAGACGGCCGCGCCGTTTGCCAACCCGATCATCTACCTGTTCCTCGGCGGGTTCCTCATCGCCATCGCGATGCAGCGCTGGAACCTGCACCAGCGCATCGCCATCAACCTGATCGGGGCGCTCGGGGCGCAGCCGCGGCACATCATCCTCGGCTTCCTGCTCTCGTCGGCGCTGATCAGCATGTGGGTGAGCAACACGGCGACGACGCTGATGATGTTGCCGATCGCCCTGTCAGTCGTGCACCTCCTCCCCGGCGGGGCGGGCACCGCGCGGGAACGCGGGTCGTTTGGCAGCGCGTTGCTGCTGTCGATTGCGTACGGAGCGACGAGCGGCGGAATGGGCACCCTGATCGGCACGCCGCCCAACGCCCTGCTGGCGGCCTACGTGTCGAACATCTACGGCTTCGAACTCGGGTTCGGCCAGTTCATGCTGCTCGGAGTGCCGGTGGTGCTCGTGACCCTGCCGACCGTGTACTTCGTGCTGACGCGCATCAGCTTCCGCTTCGACACGCGCGAGATTCCAGGGGTGCGCGAGCTGATCGCCCTCGAGAAGGCCAGGCTTGGGCCGTTGAGCCGCGGCGAGTTCGCGGTGGCGGTGGTGTTCGTGCTGACGGCGGCGGCGTGGATCGCGCAGCCGCTGCTGGCCCGGGCGATCCCGCTGGTGTCTGACACGACCATCGCGATCACGGGCGGGTTGCTGCTCTTCATGATCCCGATCAACCTGCGGCGCGGCGAGTTCGTGATGACGTGGGAGGCGACGAAATCGGTGCCGTGGGAGGTGCTGCTGCTGTTTGGCGGCGGCCTCAGCCTCGCCGGCAACATCGAGCGGCACGGGCTGTCGAAGTACCTTGGCGATGTCGCCGGGCACATGGACGGCCTGCCGATGCTGCTGATCCTGTGCATCGTGTGCTTCGGGATCCTCATGCTGACCGAGTTGACGAGCAACACCGCCACGGCGGCCACCTTCCTGCCGATTTCGGCGGCGCTGGCGTTGAGCCTCGGGCAGAACCCGCTGCTGTTCCTGGTTCCGACCGCGCTGGCGGCCAACTGCTCGTACATGCTGCCCGTGGGCACGCCGCCCAACGCGATCGTGTACGGCAGCGGCCTGGTGACGCTTCCGCAGATGGCGCGGGCGGGCATGCTGATGAACCTCCTGCTGGTGCCGATCCTCGTCGGCCTCGTGCTGCTGCTGGGGCCGTACGTGTTCGGCATCGAGTCGAACGTGGTGCCGGCCTGGGCCCGGTAGCCGCGCGATGACGCGGGCCGCGCGAGAAGCGCGGCGAGGGGGCGACGAGGGCTGCAAGGTTCTCTGCCGCGACCGTTCAGAGGATGGACGGGGCGCACCGGGTGCCCCGCAGAAGGAGTGACGCACATGTCTGCACGCGCGTGGATCGCGGCGTTCGTCGTTTTCGGAGGCGCAATCATGGCAGCGCAGTCTCAACCGCCGGCGGCGCCGGCGCCCGGGCCGCAGGGCCCACAGGGCACGAGCACGCTCGACGACCAGGTCGAGCTCGCAGTGACCGTCTACAACACCGACCTGGCGCTGGTGCGTGACGTGCGCACCGTCGAGGTCGCGCGCGGGATCAGCGACCTGCGCTTCATGGACATCGCAGCGACCGTGAATCCGGCGACCGTGCACTTCAGGTCACTGACCGAGCCCGGGCGGGTGCGCGTGCTCGAGCAGAACTACGAGTACGACCTGCTCGAGCCCGACAAGGTGCTGCGGAAGTACGTGGGGCGCGACGTGACGATCGTCCGCATGCGGCAAGACGGGGGCACGACGCGCGAAGAGACCGTGACGGCGCGCCTCCTCAGCTACAACGCGGCGCCGGTGTGGCGCATCGGCAACGAGGTCGTGACCGGGCTGCACGCCGACTCGATCCGCTTCCCCGAATTGCCGGCGAGCCTGTTCACGCGGCCGACGCTGATCTGGACGCTCGAGAACGACGGCACGGTGCGTCACCGTGTCGAGGCGTCGTACCTGGCCAAGAAGCTGTCGTGGAATGCCGACTACGTGCTCACCGTGTCGCGAGACGACGTGCAGGCCGACATGGATGCGTGGGTGACGGTCAACAACAGCAGCGGGACGGCGTTCACGAACGCGACCCTGCAGCTCGTGGCCGGCGACGTGAACCAGGTGCGGCAGGCGGTGGGCAAGGTGATGATGAACATGCGGGTGGCCGAGGCGATGCCCGCGCCGGCGCCGATGGCCGAGGAGTCGTTCTCGGAGTATCACCTGTACACCCTGGGGCGGAAGACGACCATCAACAACAACCAGACCAAGCAGGTGAGCATGTTCACGGGAACGGGCGTGCCCGTGAAGAAGCGGTATGTCGTGTCGGGGCAGCAGTTCTACTACCACAACCAGCAGAACCCCGGCGCGCCGATCAAGGACAAGGTCGAGGTCTACTACCAGCTGACCAACGACGAGAAGGCGGGGCTCGGCGTGCCGATGCCGGCGGGCGTGGTGCGTGTCTACCAGCACGACTCGCGTGGGGGCGTGCAGTTCGTGGGCGAGGATCGGATCGATCACACGCCGAAGAACGAGCGGCTCAATCTGAAGGTGGGCAGCGCGTTCGACGTGGTGTGCGAGCGCAAGCAGCTCGACTGGGAGAAGATCGCGAGCAACGTGTACGAGGTGGAGTACGAGGTGACGCTGCGCAACCGGAAGACGACGCCGATCACGGTCGAGGTGAACGAGCCGGTGGGCGGGACGTGGAAGATGCTGCAGCAGTCGCACGAGTGGACGAAGACCTCGGCGTGGGCGGCGCAGTTCCAGGTGCCCGTGTCGGCCGACGGCACATCCGTCCTGAAGTACCGCGTCCGCGTGACCTACTGACCCGGCGGGGTGACGAGATGCATTGGAAAAGTTGTACATTAGTGTACCCCGAAGGAGTGCCCCCGCCCTCGGCGGGCGGCGCGGGTCAGACCGGCGGA
>JAEUQQ010000172.1 GCA_016789685.1 Acidobacteriota bacterium
CGCCTTTCGCACGTCTACGGCATCGACTACAGCCCTGGCATGCTGACGGCGTTCGACGACGAGGCGCGCGCGCGCGGCATCACGAATGCGACGTCGCTGCTGCGTGGCTGGGACGACGACTGGTCAGACATTCCACGCTGCGACATCGTCGTCGCGTCGCGATCGAGCCAGGTACCCGATCTCGAGGCCGCGCTGACGAAGCTCGACGCGCACGCGATCCGGCGTGTCTACCTGACCCACCTGGTGGGAGGTCGGTTCGTGCCGCCTGCCGTGGCCGAGGCCCTGGGCCGCGACGACGAGCCGCTGCCCGACTACATCTACGCCGTGAACATCCTGCGCCAGCGCGGCATCCATCCGACGATCGACTACCTCGAGGGCGACAACCGGTTCAGGAACTGCGTGGACGCCGACGACTTCGTGCGCAAGATCCGGTGGTCGGCCGGGGAACTCACCAGCGAGGAGGAGTCGCGCCTGCGAACGCTCTACGCCCGCGAGGGCCGTCGCATCGGCAGCACGCCGATGCTGTGGGCACTGATTGCATGGGAGAAGCCCTGACCAGGGCGCGCGACGGGGCTTAAACACGAATCCGGACGCTTGCCGCGGTGTCCAGGAGCGCCGGCCCCCATGCGGCACCCGTGAACGCTCGCGGCGAGCGTCCGGTAGATGTCCCCATCTACTACAAAGTGGATGCCAACCCGCGCCGGTGGCGGGCAACCGGTGGAATCCGCCGATTTCCTGCGGAGTTTCGCAAGACGCCACCAGGGGCGGCCCATCGACGGCAGACCCCGGACGCGCGGGACGTCACGATTGCCACCATCGACGCGCGGGCCGCGCAGTTTTGCCACATCGCCACCGTGAGGGGGCGGGCCCACGCAGAGCCCCCGCGCGTCCACCCGCGCGACGTGCCGTCTGGGCCGGGCAACGCCGAATCGGCCCTGAAGACCATCCAGGCGTGCGGCCCCGACGTCAGAGCATGCAAGATGTCATGAAGAAAGATGTGACCCCACGTGAACGCAGGGCATTAAAAAGGAAACGGACGCGTGCCGCGGTGTCCAGGAGTGCCGGCCCCCATGCGGCACTCGTGAACGCTCGTGGCGAGCGTCCGTTCGTTGTCCTTCCCTATTACAAACGAGATGCCAAACGCCGCGACGGGATGGCATCGCCGTTTTCAGGCCGAAATGGCGCGTCCGGGCCGACTGACTCGCCTCGAGGCTCGCGTCGGCTGCCACCACGCCCCGGCACGCTGCGCCTTCCTGCCACACCGCCACACCGCGCACCGCCCGCATAGCGATGCCCCCCGCACCCCCTCCGGTGATCGCGTCGCCCCCCCCGCCCCTCCGTAGGGGCGCATCATGATGCGCCCCCCGCACCCCCTCCGGTGATCGCGTCGCCCCCCGCCCCTCAGTAGGGGCGCATCATGATGCGCCCCCCCCGCACCCCTCCGCGTGCAGTAGGATGGGCGAACGCTTCATGCCACATGATGCCGGAGCCAGGATGCTGACGAGACCGAGGGCCTGCCTGCGGGCTGCGTGCCTGTCGTATGTGCTCGCATCGAACGCCGGCGTCGCATACGCGCAGGGCGTGGCGCCCCCCAATGAACCCGCCGTCGTCACGATCGATGGGACGGCCATCACGATGCGCTACGCGGGCACGACGCTGTTCGAGGGCCGCATCGACAATCCCGACGCGCTCGCCTCGGTCAAACCTTCGACCGCCGTCCGCGGCCAGTCGGTCGACCAGGTCGTGGCGCTATGGGCAAGACGCGGAGGGCCGCCCCTGCGCCTGTCGGGCCGCGTCACGGCGTCTGATCAGGCGTTCGCCGCCGAGTCGGATCGGCCCGTGCGCGGCGTGCCGATCGTCCGTCACAGTTCCGGGCCCAGCCGCAGCCTGTGGAATCAGGCCGTGTACGACCGTCGGCACGACTGGGTGCTGTCGGTCGACGACCAGCCGCGCACACGCACGCGCATCACGCCGCAGGCCGACGCCGGCACGCCGCGTCACTTCGCGATCGAGATCACCGGCACCGAAATCGTCCTGCGCTTCAGGCCGCGGTTCTTCCAGCGGCACCGGGGCCTGGCCTTCTATGAACCGTGGACGTACGACATCTGGCCGACGCCCGTCGTGGGGTGGACGTCGTGGTTCGCGTTCTTCGACAAGGTCACGGAGCAGGACGTGCGGCACACGGCCGACGTGCTGTCGCAGACCCTGCGGCCGTTCGGCTACGACTACCTCCAGATCGACGATGGCTACCAGCGAGGCACGGGACTGCCGTCGCTGTGGCTCGAGCCCAACGCGAAGTTCCCGTCGGGCCTCGAGGCGCTCGCGTCGTACATCCGGTCGAGGGGCCTGAAACCCGGGATCTGGACCAACGCCACGTTTTCGCAGACCGAGTACGCCGAGCAGCATCCGGAATGGTTCGTGCGCGATGCGTCCGGGCGTGTCGCGCGCGGCAACTGGATCGACCATCCGGTCGATGCCTCGGCGCCCGGGGCCCTCGACACGCTCGTCCGCCCGATCTACCGCTCGCTGCGCAGCATGGGCTGGGACTACGTCAAGCTCGATGCGTTGCGGCACCTGAGGTACGAAGGCTACAACACGCATCGGGCACACTTCGACGCGCGCAGCGTGGATCCCGCCGCTGCCTTCCGGTCGTATGTCGGCGCGGTGAGGCAGGAACTCGGGCGCGAGACGTTCCTGCTCGCGTGCTGGGGCATCAGGCCAGAGCTGATCGGCCTCGTGGATGGGTGCCGCCTCGGCACCGATGGCTTCTCGTACGCGGGGCTCTCGCAGTTCAACTCGTTCAACAACGTCGTGTGGCGCAACGATCCCGACCACGTCGAACTGTCAGAGGCCGAGGCGTGGCGCTCGACGATGGTGACGTCGCTGACGGGGTCGATGCTGCTGCTCACCGACAAACCGGAGCGGTACCTGACGCCATTCGTCGAGCCGGCCCGACGGGCTGCGCCGGTGCTGTTCACCGTGCCAGGCCAGCTGTACGACGTCGATCCGTCGCGCTCATCCGAGCTATCGCGCGTCGAGAGCGACGTGAGCGGGCGCGAGCCGAAACCGTTCGACGCGGGGCTGACCCCTGCGGTAGACCTCTACGCCCTCGAGATCGCCCGCCCGTTCGAGTCGTGGATGGTGCTCGGACGCACGGGCGGCCACTTCGAGGCGATCCGCTTCGAGGACCTCGGCCTCGATCCCGCCCGACGCTATCTCGTGTTCGACTACTGGCAGCGGCAGGCCGACACGGCGGGGCACCTCGGGTCGTTCGCGCCTGGCGCGCTGCCGGCTGCGTTCAACGCGCAGGTCTTCGTCATCCGCGAGCGGCTCGACCGGCCGCAGGTCATGGCCACGAACCGGCACATCACCGGCGGCGGCGTCGATCTCATCGACGTGTCGTGGTCGGATGGTGTGCTCACCGGGCGCAGCCGTGTCGTGGCGGATGACCCGTACGAGATCTTCCTGACCGAACCCGACGGCTGGTCGTTCGACTCGATGCGCTGCGACGGTGCAACGCCGCGTCCCGCGACGCGAGGGTCCGCGGGCCTGGTCACGGGCTGCACCGCTGCAGCGTCGGGAGAGGTCACGTGGCGCGCGACGTTCAGGCGACGCGTCCCCTGATCGAACCCGACCGATGTCTCGCATCATCCGAACCGTGTCCCCTCTCGTCGTCCCATCGCGCCAGCGCGCCGCGCGTGCAGGAGGATCCGTCATGTCAGCCGCTCTCGTCCGCCCACTCGTCCTCGCCGCCGTCGTGGCCAGCCTGCTGGGTGCCCGAGGTGCGGCGCAGACGCCAGGCGACGAACCGGTTCCCACACTGACCGCATCTGCGCTGCTCGATGCGTCGCAGCGATCGGGTCCGCACTTCACCGTCGCCGAAGCCGTCGAGACGCCGGGCTTCTACCACCAGTTCACCATCACGTCTGACTTCGGAACCTTCAACGCCGATGGCCGGTCGCAGGTCGTCGTGCGCCTCAACGAGATCGCGGCGCTCGCGGCCCTCCAGGACGTCTCGAAGACCGGCGTCTTCCTCGCAGCCGCCGGCAACTCGCTGGTCAACGTCGGCACCGGTGTCGTCAACGCCGTGACATCGCCCGTCGACACGGCCAAGGGCATCGGCTCGGGCATCAAGCGCTTCGGGATCAACCTCGGCCGACGCTCGAAGCGCGCGATCGACGAGATGACCGACGAAGAGAAGAAGGCCGAAGACGAGGCCAGCAAGGGCAACGCGGCCGCCAACGTCGCCAAGGCCGTGCTCGGCGTCAACAGCGCCATGCGCCGCTGGGCGCAGAAGGTCGGCGCCGATCCCTACACGACCAACCCCACGTTGCGGCAGGCGCTCGAAGGCGTAGCCAAGGTCGACGCCGCGGGCGGCATCGCGACGAAGCTGGTGGTGCCCATCCCCGCCTTCGTCGGCACGACCGCCGACATCGGCAACCTGGTGTGGGGCAAGGACCCCGAGGAACTGCGCAAGATCAACGAGCAGCGGGCACGCGACATCGGCGTCGGCGAGGTGGCCGCCAAGGCGCTGTGGCTGAGCAACGCGTACACGTTGACCATGCAGACGCGCCTCATCGCGGCGCTGCACGCGGTGCGCGTGCCCGGCTGCGCCGACTACGTCGCATCGGCAGTCGAGGCCAGCACCGATCGCGAGGCGCTCTTCTTCATCGAGGGCGCCGAGATGCTGCAGGCCGCGCATGCGGAATCGCGCGTGACGTCCATCCTCGCCGACTCGCGCACCGTCGTCGCGCGCAGGCCGTCGGGCGAGGTGGTCGCGCTCCTCCCGCTCGACTGGGTGCGCTACTCAGACACCGGCGCAGCCACACTGCGCGAGATGGCGACGCGTGCGAAGGAAGAACTCGGCGCCACGTCACTCAGGCTGCGCGTCAGCGGCCAGGTGAGCGAGCGCGCACAGCGCGAGTACGCGACGCTGGGCTGGACGCAGTAGGCACGCGTGGCCGGGCCGCCCGAACGCGGGTCGGCCCACTGAAGCGGCCGTCCGTGCGCGAGGGGCCCGAGGGCCCCTGCTATCATCCGGACTCATGACCACGGGCCCGCACCCCGGCGCGCGCAACGCAAGGCGCCGTGTGCTCGCGCGGATGGCTGGCGCGCTGGCCATGCTGCCGTTCGCGGGTGCGCTCGTCGCCATGGTCGGGCAACGCCGTCGTGGCCGTCCACCGCGCACCGTCCGCATCACCCCGGACTTTCGCGATGATGTCGCGTTTGGCGACGGCCTCATCGTCAGTCGTGCTGGCGATGGGCGCGTGGCGGTGTTCTCATCGTCATGCACGCACCTCGGGTGCCGGATCTCGCGCGTCGAAGACGGCCGCCTGGTCTGCCCATGCCATGGATCGCGCTTCAGCCTGGACGGATCGGTGGTCAACGGTCCGGCAACGCGCCCGCTGACCCAGCTCGCCTTCACCACCGATCCCGCGTCAGGCGAGTTCACGATCGATGTCGTCTGACGCCGCCCGCCGGTTCCGCGTCGCGGTTGCCGTTGTCAGCATCAGCGAAGCGGCGCTGGCGGCCCTGCTCATTGTCGTTGTCACCGGCATCGCGCTGGTCATCGTCTACGACCCCGCCGATCCGTTGACCTCGGTGGCGCTGATGCGCCTGGCCAATCCCGCGGCGGCGTTCGTGCGCAACCTCCACTACTGGTCGACGCAGGCCCTGCTCGTGCTCTCGGTCATCCACGTGTGGCAGCACATGTCGCGCGCCAGCGATCAGCGCATGCGTGTCGGTCCCTGGCTGCGCACCTGCCTGGCCGTGCCCGCGCTCGGCGTTCTCGCATGGTCGGGGTTCGTGCTCAAGGGCGACGTCGAGGCCCAGCAGGCGCTGCGCGTCGTTCACGCGGCCGTGTCGGGCATCCCGTGGATGGGCACGTGGCTTGCCACCGCCCTCGTCGGCAACGCAGACGAGGTGCTGCTGGTGTACCTGCACCATGCGGCGACGTTCACGGTGTTCCTCGTGGTGGTGGTGATCGAACACGGCCGGCTCCTGTGGCCGCGCCCGGTGATGGTCGCCACCGTCGTGTTGCCCCTGTCGCTCCTGTCGCTCGTCGCGTCGCCGTCGCTGCACGACGGCCTCGATGCCGTCGTCAAGGGTCCGTGGTTCCTGCTCGGCATGCAGGAAGCATTTCACTGGTCTTCGTCGCCCGGACTCGTGTTGATCGTCAGCGCCATCCCCCTCGCGGTGCTGGCGGCGTTGCGCTGGTCGGGCCTGCGCCAGCGGCGCATCATGCTTGCCGCCCTGGTGACGGTGGCAACGGCCTACGCCGCGCTCACGGTGATCGGATGGGGCTTCCGCGGACGGAACTGGGAGTGGACGACGGAGTGGAGGGCGCAGCCGTCACCGGTCACGTGGGGATGGGTCGTGCGTCCGGGATCGCCGCCCGCACTCGCCGACGGGGCATCAGTTCCGCTGGTGATGGGGCGCCCGGAAGGGTGCCTGGTGTGCCACCCCGGCGTGACGGGCTTGTCGTCATCACACGATCCGGCAGTCATCGGGTGCGCGTCGTGTCACGGCGGCAACACGTTCTCGCTCGACGCCTCGATGGCCCACGCCGGCATGCGCGTGGTGCCGGGCAACCTCGCCGACGCGTCGCGCTCGTGCGGCGGTGAATGCCACGCCTCGATCGTCGCGCGGGTCGATGGGTCGATCATGTCGACCCTGTCGGGCATCGTGAGCGTCAACCGGCGGGTGTGGGGCGAGACGCATGACGCGCGCACGCTCCACGACATCCGGCGCATCGGTTTCACACCGGCCGACAGTCACCTGCGCGGCCTCTGCGCCGGGTGCCACCTCGGCGCGCCGAAATCGGAACCCGGACCCATCGGCGAGGAATCGCGCGGCGGCGGATGCACGGCCTGCCACGTGCGGTACGCCCCCGCGGCCCTCGACGAACTCCGCCGCGTGGAAGGCGAACGCGCGCGCGGCGTGCCCGTCACACCCGCGCGCGTGCATCCCGATGTCACCGTCAAGGTTGACGACACGGCGTGCTTCGGCTGCCACAGCCGATCGGGCCGCATCTCGCTGTCGTACGCCGGCTGGCACGAAGTCGATGAGTCGGGCCCGCCGGCGGGCGCACGCACGCGGACGCTCGACGACGGGCGCACCCTCGTGGCGGCGACGCCAGATGCCCACTTCACGAAGGGCATGGCGTGCATCGACTGTCACACCGCGCGCGAGGTCATGGGCGACGGCACCAGGCACGCCCGCAAGGCCGACCAGCAACGGGTCACCTGCGACGACTGTCACCGCGCGGGCGCACTGCCGACGCGCGAGCGCGGTGCGCTCGACGAAGAGAGCCGGCGCATCGTGGCGCTCAGGAAGCTGGCCACGGGAGGTCGTCCGCTGGTGGTGTCGGCGTCTGGAGACGTGTTCGTCAACGCGTTCGTCGATCGCGACGGCAGCGCGCGCCTCCTGCGGAAGGGCGACGGCGCGACGCTCGCGTTGCGCCCGCCGGCAGCGGCGTGCACGCGCGCCTCGCACCAGCGCGTGGCCTGCGTGACGTGCCACACCGCGTGGGCACCGCGCTGCACCGGATGCCACACACGCTTCGATCCCGACGGCGAGGGCTACGACCTGCTCGTCGACCAGCCGACGCGTGGCGAGTGGATCGAGAAGGGCGCGCACTTCGTCGCTGTGCCGCCGACGATGGGGGTGAGGCGCACGAAGGCGGGCGCGGACGTGTTCGACCCGTTCATCCCCGGCATGGTGGCCACGTTCGAGCACCGCGGGCCGGCCGACTCGACCTCGACGACGAGATTCCGGCGTCTCTACGCGCGCGCGTTCTCGCACACCGTGACGAAAGCGGGGCGGACGTGCCAGTCGTGCCACAACGACGCCGTGGCGCTCGGGTACGGCGAGGGGCAGTTGACGTTCGCCACCGAGGGGCCCGCGCGCGGGCAGTGGCAGTTCGTGCCCGCGCACCCTTCGAGTCCCGCCGATGGACTTCCTGACGATGCGTGGATTGGCATGCTGGTGCCGCGCGAAGGCATGACCAGCACACAGGACGACCTGCGCCCGCTGTCGATCGACGAGCAGCGGAAGGTGCTGGCCGTGGGCGCCTGCCTGACCTGCCACGCGCCGGATTCGGCCGTGATGACCGCCTCGCTCGACGACTGGCCCGGCGTGCAGCGCCGGATGTCGCCACGCTGCGTGCGCCAGGCCCCTTGAAGCCCCCGCGCGGCCAGGCCCGCCCTGAGCGAGCCCTGAGCGAGCCCTGAGCGAGCCCTGAGCGAGCCCTGAGCGAGCCCGCAGGGCGAGTCGAAGGGCGAGTCGAAGGGCGAGTCGAAGGGGGATACACTGCACGGTGCGAGGCTGCGACCGACATGGCACGCAAGACAGCAGGCACGACAGCGACACCGGCCCGGACGACGAACGGCACGCCACGCTGCGCGACGCCGGTGGCGCCACGGCAGCGGATTCCCGGCCTGAGTGACGAGGCCAGGCGCGAGATCGAGGCGCAGGCGGCCTGGGGCGCGGTCAGCGCGGCGTTCGGGGCGCTGGGACGCGCGTTCATCTGCGCCGACACCTCGTTCCACATCATCCACGGGTCGTTCATGCTCGACCGCGCGTTCGGGGCCGGCACCGCCGCGCAGGTCGAGGGGCAGCTCCTCGAGGACGTCCTCGGGCGCGAGTTGTTCGGCCCCGAGGGCACGTTGCGCCAGGCGCTCGTCGCGCAGGAGAAGCGCGAGGGCTGGCGCGCGCACCTGCACGTGGGCGACGGCGAACCGCACGTCGTGTCGGTGAGCGCGGCGCCGATGCCGCGCGATCTCGTCGGCGCCTGCGATCCCCGCGTCGCCTACGTTGTCGTGCTGCGTCCCGCCGAGCAGGACCTCGGCGACACCCTGAGCGCGCCGACCGTGATGGGCGGCCTGATTGCGCGATCGCCGGCCTTCCTCAAGGTGTTCTCGCTGGTCGAGAACCTGCGGCACACCGATGCGGCCGTCCTCATCTCGGGCGAGAGCGGGACCGGCAAGGAACTCGTCGCGCGCGCGATCCACGAGCGGTCGTTGCGCCGCAACGGGCCGTTCGTCGCGGTCAACTGCGCGGCGCTGCCGGCCGACCTGCTCGAGAGCGAGATGTTCGGCCACGTGCGCGGCGCGTTCACGGGCGCGGTGCGCGATCGGATCGGGCGGTTCGAGATGGCGTCTGACGGCACGCTCTTCCTCGACGAGATCGGCGACATGCCGCTCACGATCCAGGTGAAGCTGCTGCGCGTGCTGCAGGACGGGACGTTCGAGCGCGTGGGCGAGAACCGGCCACGCGTCAGCCGCGCGCGCGTCATTGCCGCCACGCACGTCGATCTGCTGCGGGCGGTCAGCGACGGCCGGTTCCGCGACGACCTGTACTTCCGCCTGCGCGTGGTGCCGATCGAGATTCCGCCGCTGCGCGAACGGCGCGAAGACATCGAGCCGGTGGCGCGTGCGCTGCTTGCGCGCGTCGGGGCGAGGCATGGCCGCGCGCTGCAGTTCTCGCCCGATGCGCTGCGGACGCTGCTCCAGCACAGCTGGCCGGGCAACGTGCGCGAACTCGAGAACGTGATCGAGTTTGCCGTCGCGGTCTGCGCGGGCCAGACGATCCTGCCCGACCACCTGCCGCAACTGTTCGCGTTGCGGCCACCTCCCGAGCGCGCGGTGACGGCGCCGGGTGGCCCGCCGCTGGGTGGACGCGTGCGCGTGGATGGCGCCGAAGCGTTACGACGCGCGCTCGACGCCCACCAGTGGCGGCGCGACGAGACGGCCCGGGCGCTCGGCCTGAGCCGGGTGACGCTGTGGCGGAGGATGCGAGGCGCCGGCCTCGCGTGAAACATCACGCTTCACACTGAAACATCACGAAACGCTGTGTTTCAGCACAGCAGGCTGCCCGTCGGCCCCACCACGCGCGCGCCTGACGGTTTCAGGCCGTTTTCCTGCATTCACACCGCGGCGTCCCAGGCACACGGCTTGGCATCCCGCGTGCTCCTGTCACGACCGGCGGCCCCCGCGCGGGCGCTCGTCCTCGCCTCCCGGATGCACCAGCGGGCGAGTTGTCAGGAAGGAGCACTCCATGCGGATTCTCGGTCTCACCTCGTCGGTCGTGCTGGCCCTCACGCTGGCGGCCTCGCCGGCGATGGCGACCAACGGCTACATGTCGCACGGCTACGGTACCGTCTCGAAGGGCATGGCCGGATCGGGATCGGCGCTCGCCGTCGACTTCCTCGCCGCCGCGACCAACCCCGCCGCCACCGTCGTCGTCGGCCCTGGCATCGACATGGGCGTCGGCCTCTTCAGCCCCGACCGCAAGTACGACGTCACCGGCCTGCCCTCGGGATTCCCCGGCACGTTCGGCCTCGCCCCCGGCGTCGTCGAGAGCGGGAGCCGGCTCTTCGCGGTGCCGCACGTCGGCGCCACGTGGATGGTCGGCGAGCGCACCGCCTTCAGCGTCGCGATGTACGGCAACGGCGGGATGAACACCAACTACGAGTCGCCCACCTTCGGCATGACGCCGACCGGCGTCGACCTGTCGCAGCTGTTCGTCGCGCCGACCTGGTCGATGAAGCTCGACGACCGTCACTCGGTGGGCGTCACCGCCCTGCTCGCCTACCAGCGCTTCGAGGCCAAGGGCCTCGCGGCCTTCGGCGCCTTCTCGAGCGCCGCCGGCTCGCTCACCGACCTCGATCACGACAACTCGTTCGGCGCCGGCCTGCGCGTGGGCTATCTCGGGCAGTGGTCGAAGTTCTTCTCGGTCGGCGCCTCGTACCAGACCAAGGTCTGGATGTCGCCGTTCGACGACTACAAGGGCCTGTTCGCGGGCGAGGGCGACTTCGACATCCCCTCGAACTTCGTCGTCGGCATCGCGCTCAAGCCGACCGAGGCGATCGACATCGCCCTCGACGTGCAGCGGGTCAACTACAGCGACGTCAACGCCGTGGGCAACGCCATGCTGCCCAACCTCATGCAGTCGCCGCTCGGCACCGAGGGGGGCGCCGGGTTCGGCTGGAGCGACATGACCGTCGGCAAGGTCGGCGTCCAGGTCCGCGGCGCCGCGGGCTTCACGTGGCGCGGCGGCTTCTCGTACGGCGAGCAGCCCGTGCCGTCGAGCGAGGTGATGTTCAACATCCTCGCCCCGGGCGTCATCGAGAAGCACGCCACCTTCGGCGTGTCGAAGGACGTCGCCAACGGCCGCACGCTCAACCTCGCCGTGATGCGGGCCTTCACCAAGCACGTCGTCGGCCAGAATCCCCTCGAAATGCCGGGCCGCCAGACGATCGACCTGTCGATGGGCCAGTGGGACGTGGAGCTGAGCTACACGATCCGCTTCCGGTAACGCCAACGCGTGCCCCCCAGGCACGCCCGGAACACGACGTGCGCGACACGGGGTGTTCCGGGCGTGTGCAGGCCTGGCGAGGGTATCCTCA
>JAEUQQ010000191.1 GCA_016789685.1 Acidobacteriota bacterium
TCCTTGATGGCGAACTCGATCGTGTTCATCTCGTACCCGAGCGCCTGGTTGATGGTGCGCGCATCGCGCACCACGCGCTCGCCCACGTCGTCGCTGAGGTACTTGTGGTCGACGATGTAGCGGCGCTCCCTGACGTCGTAGTGGACGGGCGTGATGTCGGTCTTGCCGAAGGTGAAACAGCGCACGTACTGGTCGAAGTCGACGAACTCCTGCACCGTCATCGGATACGGCGCGGTCTGGTCGTAGGCCGCGATCAGTTCGCGCGCGTCGTGCACCTTGTAGACGTGCTTCCAGCCACCGCCCGAGAAGGGCTTCAGGATGGCGGGCCGGCCGACATGATCGAGGATGCCCTCCCAGTCGATCGGGTAGTCGAGGTTGCGCAGCGACTCCGGCAGGATGTCAACGTCGGCCGGGTAGCCCTTCTGCGGCAACAGCACCGTCTTCGGGATGGCGACGCCGAGTTTCGAGGCGACGGTGTAGTTGAAGAACTTGTCGTCGGCCGTCCACCAGAACGGGTTGTTGATGCAGTAGGTGCCGTGCAGCGCCGCGTGCTTCAGGTACCCGCGGTAGTACTCGACCTCGTGCGAGATGCGATCGACGATCACCGAGTAGCGCGCCGGCTCGCCCATGCGCGTGCCGGCGAGCTTCACGAACTCGGCCGAAATGCCATGCGCCTTGCCGCGCGCGTTGACGCGCTCGATGAAGGCTGGCGGGAAGGAGTGCTCGCGGCCGACCATCAGTCCGACGATCATGTCTGTGCCCTCGTGAACGTGCGCCAACGTCGTGATGCGCCCCGGTGTCGCGTGGCGCACCACGCGACGGCGCAACGCCCGTGAACGCGTGCCGGCGCAGCGCCGTGTACTGTCACGACGCCGCCCGGCCCTACCGTGATGCGCCGCCTACTGCGGGGCGCCCGTGGCGACGGGGTTCTGGCCCTGGACCCAGGCCGCCCATCCACCCAGCAACGTCTGCGTCTCGATCCCGGCCTGGAGCATCGTGAGCGCCGCACGGGCGCTCGAGTTTTCGGCCGGTCAACTGCAGTACGTCACGACCATCTTGCCGAGCTTCTTGAGCTCGGCGGTGCGCTGGGCCGTCGTCTCGACGGGAATCAGCCACGAGCCGGGGATGTGTCCCTGGGCATACGACGCCGCATCGCGCACGTCTACGACGACGACCCGGCCCTCGGCCATGCGCTTCTTGAGATCCGCCAGCGAGATGCGGACGACCGACGACTCGTCGAGCTTGTACTGGGCCGATACCGTCGGCGCGGTGGCGACGATCGCGGCGGCACTCGTGATCAGACAGGCGGCCGCGAGCGCGGCCGCGCTGGTTCGAACCGTGTTCATGACGCTCCTCCCTGCAACTGGGGCGTGGAACGGGCATTGTAGCAAGGCTGGGGCGGGCAAGGCGTGGGGCGGCCCGCGGCGACGCGTCCGCACGGGGCTGCGCCCCCCCCCATCGGACGTGGCCGACGGGCAGCCCGCGCTAGCCGAACAGGGCGCGGAGGCGCGAGGCCGTACGAAGTTCGACGCGGTGCTTGCCCTTGCGCTTGGCGTCGTACAGGGCCTCGTCGGCGCGCTTGATCAGCTCGTCGGGACTGTCGCCTCTGGCCCAGGCGGTGACGCCGGCGCTGAACGAGAACGTCACGTGGCGGGTGACCCCCGCCTCGCGATACTCGTAGGCGGGCGGGATGCGTTCGAGCGCCGCGGCCGTGCGCGTGCGCCCATCCGGCGCGTTGGTGGCGGCCAGCAACAGTGCGATCTCCTCACCGCCGTAGCGCGCGATGAGATCGCCGGGACGCCCGACCGATTCGAGGAGGCGTGCCGCCGCGATCAGGACGCGATCGCCCACCTGGTGCCCGTGGGTGTCGTTGACGACCTTGAAGTCGTCGAGGTCGGCCATGACGAGCGCAAAAGCCTGGCCGCTCCGCTCGGCTTCAGCCAGCCATCGGCGAACGGTGGCGTCGAACGTTCCCCGGTTGGCGAGGCCGGTGAGCGAGTCGGTCGCGGCCTCGAGGCGTGCAGTGGCGAGGCTCTGCTCGAGGGTATCGACACGTGCGGCAAACGAGGCGAACCGGGCGGCTTCGTGCTGCTGCTGCGCGACCACG
>JAEUQQ010000284.1 GCA_016789685.1 Acidobacteriota bacterium
CATCGGTGCAGAGGAGGGCGCCGGGAGCGCGTCGACCGACGCTGGAACCGTGGCGACGAGGTCCGATTGGCTCGGGGCCGCCGTCGTGGCGGGGGCCGCCGAGGCGGCAGGCGCGCTGCCAGCGGGCGCGGTGTCGGCCCACTGCTCGACGAGCGTCGGCGACGTCACGTCTGGCCGCACGGCGCGCGTGCCGCGGGCCCGCTCGAGATCGACGACGATGCGGAAGGGCGTGTAGAGGGTGAAGACCGAGTACCGGCTCACGCCCTCGAGGTCGAGCACCACGCGAGTCGACTGCGCGG
Organism: Acidobacteriota bacterium; assembly: GCA_016789685.1. Classification (GTDB taxonomy): domain Bacteria; phylum Acidobacteriota; class Vicinamibacteria; order Vicinamibacterales; family JAFNAJ01; genus JAEUQQ01. The sequence goes on from JAEUQQ010000284.1 coordinate 300, forward strand.
GGCGGCGGCCCACCCGCACCTGCCGCACCACATCGTCGGCAAACGACAACACCCGATCCTGGAGCGCGGGTACGGCAGGCGCCTTCACGTCGAAGAACACCCGGGCGGGGCCATCGATCCGTTCGTGCGTGAACGCCGCCTCGTCGTCCAGCTCGATCGTGACGCGCACGAGTTCCGGCAGGATGGTCCGGCGGATGTCCTTGAGTCTCGGCCCGTTGGTCACCGCAGGCTTCACGACGGGCAGCGTGGCGGGCGCCGTGTCGTCAGGCGCCGGGCGGTTGCTCGGCGAGACGCGCGTCGAGGCATCTGGCGCCGGGGCCGGAGGGAGGACGCCGCGCGTCGCGGTGGGGCGCGGCAGCGCCGAAACCTCGCCCGCCAGCGCCCTGGGGGCGGCGGGCGTACGCGTGGCCACCACCGCTGGCTTCTCGGGCTGCTCGAGGGCCGACGCGCGGGCGAGAGCGGCCTTCACTTTGTCGCTGGTGGGGTATTCCCTGGCCAGCCACCGGTAGTACTTGGCGGCACGCTGGCGATCGGCGTCGGCCTGCGTCCGTTCGCTGATGGCCGACGACAGTTCGGCGGCAGCCCAGAGCGCGTCGTCGGCATACCCACTCACGGGGTAGCGCCGCACGAAGGCGTCCCACCCCGCGACCTGCTTGCGGAGCTTCGTGACCGAAGGGGCCGGCGTGGTGCTGGTCAGGGCCTGCTCGCGCGATCGCAGCGTCTCGAACGAGCGGCGCGGGGCCGTCTGCGCGGCGGCCGTCGCCGCGATCGAGAGGCTGCACGTCACCACGAGCAGGGTGCGGGCGAATCGCATGGGCATCGCCTCGGCGCGCATGGTCACCGGACCTGCGCGTCCACCTCGTCGAAATAGTCCTTGGGGACCAGGACCTCGCGCGGCTTGCCGCCAGCACCAGGCGACACCAGTCCCTCGGCCTCCATCATGTCGACCAGCCGTGCCGCACGCGAGAACCCGATCCGCAGCCGGCGCTGGAGGTACGAAATCGACGCCTGGCTGCTCGACACGATGATGCGGGCCGCCTCGTCGTAGAGGTCGTCCTTCTCGAACTCGATCGCGTCGGCTGCGGCCTTCTCGTCCTCGGTGATCGCGTTGTTGTAGATCGGGCGTCCCTGCTTCTTGAGGAAGCTGGCCAGGCGCGCCGACTCCTGCTCCGAGATGTAGGGGCCGTGCACGCGCACGACGCGTGACGTGGCCGGTGCGAGAAACAGCATGTCGCCGCGGCCGAGCAACTGCTCGGCGCCGTTGCAGTCGAGGATCGTGCGCGAGTCGGTCTTCGACGACACGCGGAACGAGATCCGCGCCGGCAGGTTGGCCTTGATGAGGCCGGTGATGACGTCGACCGACGGGCGCTGGGTAGCGAGGATCAGGTGGATGCCGACCGCGCGTGCCATCTGCGCGAGCCGGCAGATCGACTCCTCGACCTCGTTGCCGGCGACCATCATCAGGTCGGCAAGTTCATCGATGACCACGACGATGAAGGGCAGGAGGCGGAGCGGTTCGCCGTTTTCGCCGGCCTCGGCGAGTGCCTGGGGACCGCCTTCGTCGAGCATCGCCCTGAGGTTCCGGTTGTACTGCTCGATGTTGCGGACGCCCTGCTTGGCCAGCGTCTTGTACCGGTCCTCCATCTCGCGCACGGCCCAGCGCAGCGCGTTGGCCGCCTGCTTCGGATCCACGACGACCGGCGCGAGCAGGTGCGGGATGTCTTCATACATGCCCAGTTCGAGCCGCTTCGGATCGATCATGATCAGGCGCAGCTCGTCGGGCGTCGAGCGATACAGGATGCTGGTGAGCATCGCGTTGAGGCCCACCGACTTGCCCGTGCCCGTCGACCCGGCGATGAGCAGGTGCGGCATCGTCGCGAGGTCGGCGATGTACGGCTCGCCGTGGATGTTCTTGCCGAGCGTCAGCGGCAGCTTCGACGTCGAACGCCGATACGTCTCGGATTCGAGCAGTTCCCGCAGCGAGATCGTCTCGCGGTTGGCGTTCGGGATCTGGATGCCGACGGTCGACTTGCCGGGGATGCGATCGATCAGCACCGACTCGGCCTGCATCGCGAGGCACAGGTCATCGGCGAGACCGGTGATCTTCGAGTACTTGACGCCGGCATCGGGCTTGAACTCGAACGTGGTGACGACCGGTCCCGGGTGGATCTGCGACACGGTCCCCTCGACCGAGAACTCGCGGCACTTCTCCTCGAGGTGCCGCGCGGCCTCCATCAACTCGCGTTCGTCGATCTGCCGTTCGCTGCGCGCGGGGTCGAGCAAGGTCAACGGCGGCAGGGTGAACTCGCCGCGCTTGCGCTCGGCCGGCGCCTTCGACGCAGGATCCGCCTCGAGTGGCAGGGGCGGTGCGGTCACCTTCGGCGGGTCGCGGCGAATCGGGGCGATTGCCTTGCGGGGCTCGCCCGCGGGTTCGGGCGCGGCCTCGGGGGCGACGGGCCTTGGGCGCTTCTCGGCGGCCGGCCGCGGGGCCTGGCGCTGCGACGCTTCCGCGGCTTTCTGCGCCATTTCGGGCTGCGCGCTCTGCAGGTGCTTCTTGATGACGCCTTCGCGTTCCTTCTGGCGGCGCCGCGCCTCGTGCCACAGCTTCACGCGCTCGACCGTCGCGGCCGTCCGCGCCTGCGCGTGATGCCCCGCGCTGGCGGCAACGCGGCCGAGCGAGAGCTGCGTCAGCATCACGAGCGAGAACGAGAACAGCGTGAGGATCAGGATGATCGAGCCCGCGCGGTTCAGCGACGCGGTGAGGCCAATCGCCATCCACTTGCCGACGATGCCCCCGGCCGGCATCAGCTTGCCGCCAATGTCGACGTTGTCGACGGCCAGGGCCAGGAACGACGACACGCATGCGAAGAGCAGGAACGCGCCGAGCAGCTTGGTGTAGCCCGCATCGATGTCGCGGCACCAGAAGTAGTGCCAGCCGAGCACGACGAGCACGCCGGGGAGCATGAAGGCGCTGTAGCCAAACAGCTGCAGTGAGAGCTCGGCCACGAAGGCCCCGACGCGCCCGATGAAGTTCTCGGGAGGCAAGGCCGACGTCGAGTTAAAGAACCACACGGGATCGGCCGGCGAGTAGCTCGCCAACGACACGATCCACAGGAGCGACGCGGCGAACATCGCCACGCCGAGCACCTCGCTGGTCTTGCGCGAGAGGGCAGACGCTGCAGCCATCTCAGATCTCCATCACGACCGGCAGCACCAGGGGCCGCCGCCCCGATCGCCGCCGCACGGCGCGCTGCAGGTCGACGCGCAGGCGCTCCTTGATCAAGCCGATGTCGGTCCGTTCCTCGACGCTGGCGCCTTCGATGATCTCGGTCACGATGGCACTGGCGTCCTTCATCAGCGACTCTGTGCGGTCGTCGATGACGAACCCGCGGGTGATGATGTCGGGCACGCCCTCGACGGCGCCAGTCTGCTGGTTGATCGCGACCACCGGCATCACCAGGCCGTCGTTCGACAGGTGCTTGCGATCGCGCAGGACCTCGTCGCCGACCTCGCCGATCCGGCTGCCGTCGATCAGCACGCGCCCGCAGGGGGCCTTCCCGACGACGCGGGCCGAGTCGGCGTCCATGCGCACGATGTCACCGTCCGAGATCAGCACGACCTCCGACTCGCCGCCCGTGACCTGTGCCGCGATCCGGGCATGCCGTGACAACTGCCGGTACTCGCCGTGGACCGGGATGAAGAACTTCGGCCGCACGAGCGACAGCATCAGCTTGAGTTCCTCGGCGCTGCCGTGCCCCGACACGTGCACGTGCTTGAGGCCCTCGTGGATGACCTCGGCCCCCCGATACGCGATGTGGTTCATCACGCGGCCGATCTGCTTCTCGTTGCCGGGAATCGACCGCGCCGAGAAGACCACCGTGTCGTCTTCCTCGAGCTTCACGTGGCGATGGTCGTCGATCGCGATGCGTGACAGGGCGGCCATCGGTTCGCCCTGCGACCCGGTCGTGACGAGCAGCACGTCGCCGGCGGGGAAGCTGCGGACGTCGCTGTCGCGAATCTGCAGCCCGGTGGGCACGTCGAGCAGGCCCAGACGCTGGGCAATCTCGGTGTTCTCGACGACGCCGCGGCCGACGAATGCGATGCGGCGGTCGAACTGCTCGGCCAGTTCGACGAGCACCTGGATGCGGTGCAGGCTCGACGAAAACAGCGCGACGACCAGCTTTCCGCGGCAACCGGTGAAAATCTCCTCGAATGCCGGCACGACGTCGCGCTCGGAACCGCTGAAACCGGGGCGGTCGACGTTGGTCGAGTCGGCGAGGAGGGCAAGGACGCCGCGCGCGCCGAGTTCGGCAAAACGGTGCAGATCCAGGTGCTCGCCGTCGAGCGGGGTCTGGTCGATCTTGAAGTCTCCGGTGTGGATGAGGGTGCCGACGGGCGTGTGGATCGCCAGCGCCACGCAGTCGGGCATGCTGTGCGTGACGCGCAGGAACTCGATCTCGAACGCGCCGACCGTCACGCGGTCGCGGGGCTTGACGCGCGTCAGTTGCCGGCGCCCGTCGATGTCGTGCTCTTCGAGCTTCCGCTCGATCATGGCCAGCGTCAGGGCCGTGCCATACACGGGGCCGTCGATGTGCGGCCAGACGTAGGGGACGCCGCCGATGTGATCCTCGTGCCCGTGCGTGAGCACCAGTGCCTGCGCCTTGCGTCCGCGGTCGGTCAGGTAGGCGAGGTCCGGAACGATGAGATCGACGCCGGGCAACTCCGCGTCGGGGAACATGACGCCGGCATCCACGACGATGGTGGTCTCGCCGTAGCTGATGAGCATCATGTTCATCCCGAACTCGCGCAGGCCTCCCAGCGGGACGATCTCGAGGGCCGGTGCGGTCGGGTCGGGCGAAGCCCAGGGGTCGGTCATGCGAACTCCACGTCAGCCGCGCGCGCAGGGGCGCGGGCCGGCGAAGCAAACGGGCAGCGGGCGCGCACACATCCACACGCCTGCCTTCAAGTGCTGGTCCCGGATTGGTTGTCGGTTTCGTGCGGGCGATCGAGCATGCCAGCACGCGATCCCCGAGCACGGCATTGCACCGGGCTCTGACCGCTCAGGCAGTTGGGATTCCGCCTGGTCAGGAAGGACAAAAAAGCGACGTCACTATAACACGGGGCGGTCGGCGCCGGCGGCCACAACTGCTGCCAGTCGTGCCAGTTCCGGCCGCGTCAAGGT
>JAEUQQ010000362.1 GCA_016789685.1 Acidobacteriota bacterium
GGGCGTGCCCGTGCGCGGGAAGTCGCGCAACTCGGCAAGGCGCGCGCGGATGACGGTGCGCTCCCCGCCGTCGAGGCGTGCGCGGACGAGCGCGTTCTGCGCCGCGACCCACGTCACGGTCTCCGGGTGGTCGGCATCCTCGAGCCAGCGGTAGGGGTCGGCGACCTTCGTGCCGTGGTAGTCGTCGACGACATCGGCCGTGGGGGCCGGGGGGTAGGTGGGTTTCATCGAGTGCGTCTGCGCCAACAGGCTCGCCGAAGCGGCCAGGATCCACATCACCGAAGGGGTCACATCTTGAATCATCGCATTTTGCACGATGTGTCCCCAAGCCACGGGGGGACAGAGCATGCAGAACGTGATGAAGAAAGATGTGACCCCGTTGACTGGCAGCAGGATTCGGCAGAAGCTCGACGGCAGCCTGGGGGCTGCCATCGCTGCTGACTTCGCGACAACCAACTGGAGTGTCGTCCTCGCCGCCGGAACAGAGGATCTCGATCGCCGCCAGGCCGCGCTCGCGCAACTGTGCGAAGCCTACTGGATGCCCCTGTACGCATTCGTCCGCCGCCGCGGCCACGCGCCAGACGTCGCCGCCGACCTCACCCAGGGTTTCTTCGCCCACATCGTCGAAAAGGACGGCCTCGCCAGGGTCGATCCCGCACTCGGCAGGTTCCGCGCCTTCCTGCTCGCCTCGGTCAAGCACTACATGTCGAACGAGCGCGAGCGCGAGCAGGCCAGCAAGCGCGGCGGACGCTGGACGCGCCTGTCGTTCGACGCCACCGAACTCGAACGCCGCTACGAGGCCGTGTGCAGCTCGGAACTCGATCCCGAGCAGCTCTTCGATCGCCAGTGGGCGGCGACGGTGATCGACCGCGCGCTCGCGCGCCTGCGCCAGCAGCAGGCCCAGGCCGGCAAGGGCGTCGAGTTCGACCGGCTGGCGGGTTACCTCACCTCAGACGCGCCGGCCGCTCATTCCTACCGGGAGCTGGCGGCCCTCCAGGGCGTGAACGAGACGGCCGTCCGCGCGGCCGTGCATCGCCTCAGGCTCAAGTTCGGCGCGGCACTCAGGGCCGAGATCGCTGACACCGTGCACGATCAGGCCTCGGCCGATGCGGAACTGCGGCACGTGCTGACGATCGGCACGTCCTGACGCCCGCCGCCCTGACGCTGTGACCCGTCGAGCGAACAGCGCCACCATCTCGGCGTGACGTGCGGACGGCGCTCGTCAGTGCGACGTCGCGCGCAGCGCCATGCCGAGGCAGTCGAGGAACTCGGCCGCGGTGCGCGGACGCACCGCCACGTCATCGGCAAGCGCCACGGCACAGAACGCGGCCAGGCGTTCGGCCTCGTCTGGCGACCGCAGTGCCGGCTCGTGGCGACGACCGGGGGTCGACGGTCGCGCCCCCGTCAGCATCTCGATGGCCATCACGCCAAGGGCCCACAGGTCCCATTGCCGCGACGCAGGCGCCCCACGCAGCTGCTCGGGCGACATGTACGGCAGCGATCCCATGACGGCGCCAGACCGCAGCCGCGTCGTCACCGTGCCCGCCTCGGACGCGAACACCGTCGCGATGCCGAAGTCGAGCACCTTGGTCAGTTCCACGCCCGTGGCGTGCGCGATGAACACGTTCTCGGGCTTGAGGTCGCGGTGCACGAACCCGCGCGCGTGCGCTTCGTCGAGCACACGGCAGATGTCGCCCACGATGCGCAGCACGCGCGACGAGGGCAACGGACCCGACGCGTCGAGTTCGGCGCGCAGGGTGCGGCCCTCGAGGCGTTCCATCACGAGGAAGGGGCGCCCGGCCCCCGTGATCCCGACGTCATGCACGGTGACGACGTTGGGATGCGTGAAGCTGGCCGCCGTCTGCGCCTCGTGACGGAAGCGCTGTGCGGCGTCTCGGCTGCCCGCCATTGCCTCGCCGATGACCTTCACGGCCACGGGCCGGTCGAGTTCCTGGTCGCGGGCCGCGTAGACGGTTCCCATGCCACCCGCGCCGATGCGTGACTCGAGCCGGTAGCGCCCGGCGAGTACCGGGGGCAGTTCGGTCGCGATCAACAGGGTGCCGTCGCGTGGGCATCGTGCGAGGCTGGTGTCGAAGCACGTCGCACACGACGGGCACTCCGAGACGTAGACGTCCTCGTCTTCGTCGATCTTGGCTGCCGCCTGCTGCGGCAGCGCTCGATCCAGCACGAGCCCGAGGCTTCCGGCGATGGCCTCGAGCAGGTCGATGTCGATCTGCGCATACGGTTCTTCAGACCGGCGAGGTCCGAGCGCCAGCACGACCTCGCGTCCTTCTTCGACCGTCACCGGTACGAGCAGCTCGAGTTCGGCGTCGACCACCGTCGCGGCTTCGGCTGGCGGCAGGTGTTCGGCGATCCACGAGTCGTGGTCGGGCGACAGTTCGAGGGGGGCGGGCATGAGCCGCGCCAGGCGAATCAGTGTGCTGTCGGCCCCGAGCCGGAGCGTGGCCGGCAGCGAAGGAGTGGCCGCCATGGGCACGAGGTGCTGCGAGCCGTCAGCGACGCCCAGCGCGGCAACGAACGTCGGACGCAGCGCGAGCGCGATCTCGCTGACGACACCAGAGAGGGCCGATGCGGGATCGCTGGCGCGCCGCAGCTTCGCCGCAACGTTGCGGAGTACCTGTTCGGAGTGGTAGCGCTCGCGGAAGAAGCGGCGGTCGAGCGATTCGAGCCAGTGCTTCCGGAAGGCGAGCGACACCGCGAGGACGAGGGCCATGCCGGCGTACGCCATCCCGCGGGTGCGCACGATGTCGGCCAGCGAGCTCTCGTGACGCACGACGAGGTCGATCGCAGAAGCGGCGACCAGCGCGGGGACCAGCGACACGAGCAGGCGTCGCGCCAGCGCGTACTGCACGCCACGCCGCACGATGAACGTGAGGTCGAAGACGCGGTGCCGCGAGACGACGTAGGCGACCGCGAGGGGGAAGGTGAGCACGAGCAGCATGCCCGCCATCGTCGCCGGCGAGTTGAACAGCGAACGCGTGAGCTGCGGGGGCGAGACGATCCAGAATTCGATCGCGACGAACGTGCCGGCCGTGCAGCCGATGGCCGCACCGGCGAGCAGGAGCCGCATCCGGCGGCGCTCGAGGCCGTCGGCGAGACGCTGGTACTGCATCCAGAGCAGCGTCAGTCCGCCGGCGAAGTAGACCGTCCACATCCCCACCAGCAGCGGCGTGCGATCGATGCCGATCGACGTCCGGGCCTCGCCGTGCACCACGAACATGCCGAAGGCGAGGAGCCAGGCGACGCCGACCCCTCCCGGGAGGCACGCCAGCAGCAGCACACGCCGCCGCAACAGGGGCTGCGGGAACTCGCTGCAGAAGACGAAGAACACCAGCGCGAGGCCCATGCCGCTCGCGAAGGGCAGCCATACCAGCCACGACACCGGGGGCGGCAGCAGCCGCCAGTGCACCGCGAGGCCAGCCGGGAGGATTACCGTGTAGACGCCCAGGCTGGCCAGCATCCAGGCCGCGAGGCGCGCGAGCCGATCGTGGGGCTTCCTGAACGCCACGATCGCGGCGATCGCCAGGCAGGCCAACTGGATCAGCCGCGAGACCCAGAGCGCGATCGTGCGCGAGGTGCGTGGTTGCCAGAGGCTCGCGAACCCCTCGGGCGCGTCGAGTCGCAGCGGCAGGCCGTTGCGTTCCACCTCGGTAGTGAACCTGGCGCCCACCGCGAGGTTGGCCTCGACGCCCGTCCAGTCGAGCCGGCTCGTCACGGGGCGGCCAGCGACGCTGATGACGCGATCGCCAGGCTGCACGCCGGCGCGTTCGGCAGGGCTACCGGGGATCACGCCAACGACGGTGCCTTGCCGGTCGCCGAACTTGACCAGCGCGCCCGAGGCTTCGCGGCCGCGCAAGTCAGAGACGGCGATGAGCGCGAAGTAGATGAGGAAGCACGCGGCGGCGCCGTAGAGCCACGCGGGGGCCGAGGCGACGGGGAGGCCGCGGGCGCGGCGACGGGTGCCCATGTGGTTCGCGCGCGCGTGCGCCTCCGGGCGCCCGGCGCTGCATGTGGCAGCGCCAGGGCGCAGCGCGGCATCCGGATTATAGGAGGATCCGCGCTGCCCGTCGTTGGCGATCCGCACGGCCCGCACGCGTGCCCCGGCGCATCAACGGCCGCTGCCGAAGGTCCAGACGAAGTTGACCATCGGAAAGGCGAAGGTCTCGTCGACGCCCAGCGGCGCGGCCAGGCCGAGGTCGGCCGACAGGTGGTCGCCAATGAACCTGATGCCCGCGGCGACGAGGGCCCCGTCGCGGAAGATGTAGTTCTCGGTGATGAACTTGATGCGCGGGCTGACGCGACGCTCGGCGGCAATCATCCCGATGGCCGCGTTGCCACCGCCATCCTCGTCATCGTCGCGCGTGTAGCCCCAGCCTGCGCCGATCGAGATGGCGCTGTCGTCTGAGCCGATCGTCGTCACGCCGTAGGCAATGCCGAGGCTTCCGCCGCCATCGTCATCGATGTTGAAGAAGTGCATCACGCCGACGGCGGCCTGCACGCGTTCGCCCTTGTAGACCTGGACTTTCGGTGTGAACCACACGGGGTGGCTGGAATCCGACGCGAAGATGAGCGGGGTGCCGCCGCCGATCGATACGCGATCGGTGACGCCGACCTGCACGAACGGCAGGAGGATTTCGTAGACGCCGACGTAACCGGTGCCCCTGGGGAGCGATCGCGCGGTCGGGCCGAAGAACAGCCGCGTGCGGTTCGAGTCGGACTGGACGAAGCGTTCGCCTTCGACGCGTCCCGGCGCCGCACGCAGCGAGACGATGTCGCGCGTGGCGACGGAGATCGTGGCGCCAGCGATGGTGCGGAACTCGACCGTGTCGTCGGCGACGTGTTCGACGCGGCCGAAGAGGCGCGAGCCGTCACGCAGCTCGAGTTCCTGGACGATGCCTGGGGCGGGGATGTCGATGGCGACCGGCGCGGGTGGCTGCGCGGCCGCGGTGCCGACCGCGAGCAGCAGTGTGGCGGCGAAGGCGAAGTGTCCAAAGCGCCGGGTCGTGGTAGCCATGAGGGGTCCCTCCGGGGAGCGTCCACCTGTATCAACAGGACCCTTCACGGCTTGTGACGGGGGTCACATCTTTCTTCATGACAATCTGCACGCTCTGACCCCTTCCCGCGCTGGTGGCGCTGGTGGGGACAGAGCGTGCATAAACTGATGAAGAAAGATACGACCCCGTCTACTCGCGTACCTTTCTTCGCAGCTTGTCGCACGGCCTGATGCCCTGCCGGCTAGGTGCCAGACCGTGCGTTTTGCGATGAAGAAAGATGTGACCCCTACCGCGACACGTCGCGGAGGCGGGCGGTGCCGGCGGCCAGCGCAGCCTGGATGCGGCGCGACTCGCGGTCGAACATCGCGGCGTCCATCTTCTCGACCGCCTCGCGCAGCGCCGGATACGGCCACGGCGCGTAGCCCGTCGTCAGCCCTGGCCCGATCAGCTGGTGCTTGAACC
>JAEUQQ010000371.1 GCA_016789685.1 Acidobacteriota bacterium
CCCTCGTACCAGTCGGCGATGTCGCCCCACCACCACATCGCGCGCTCGATGACGACGTTGACGCCGTTGGTGACGCGGAACGTCGTCGCCACGGCCGTGTCAGCCAGCTCCGCACCTTCGAAGTCGACCCAGACATTGAAGCGGCTGTTGGGATCGATCGTGTAGGTCTTCGTGACGACAGACCCGTCGGGCTTCAGGAAGCGCGCCTCGAGGAGCGAGGCCTGGGCGTTGGGATTCGCGACGAGGAAGAACAAGTCGAAGTAGGGACCCGTGGCACCCTCGGCGAAGTACCAGTGCTCGGCCGGTGCCTCGACGCCGGCGCTCTCGTGGCCCGCCCCGAAGATCTGCGCCCCCACCGGTCGATACATCGCACGTTCGACGATGACCGGCACCCCATTGGTCGAGGTGATGACGGCCGACACTTCGGCGGCCCCGAGTGGGTCGCCCTCCTGGTTCACCCAGATGTTGAAGCGGCTCTGCGGGGCGACCGCATAGGACTTCGTCACCGGCGCGAGCGGGGCTGGCAACAGGTACTGCACGTCGATCTGCGCCGTCGACGTCGTCGGGTTCTGAATCAGGTAGAAGAGGTCGAAGCCGTTGATCGTGGCGCCCTCGGCGAGATACCACCGCGTGAGCGGGCGGCCGATGCTCGTTTCGGCATGGCTGCCATACCCGGACGCCTCCCAGGTCATCGTGCGATCGGCGATGACCGGCTGCGTCGACTCGACGACCGTCGAGAATTCGGCCGCGGTGAGGCCCAGCGACTTCGGGTCGATGGTCACGCGCTGGATGCCCGCGAGGGTGACGGTCTGGGTCACCTCTGGAGCGCCGGCAGGCCGCTGGAAGCGGACGGTCGCGGTCGTCGGTTGGCCGGTCGCGTTGAGCAGGGCGATCTCGGTGTCGAAGAACGTGCTGGTCGCGCCCTCGGCAAAGTAGCGCGTGAAGATGCCGACCTGCGCGACGAAGAAGGCCGCCACTTCGTCCTGCTGCAGGTTCGGAAACGTCTGGCTCGCCGGGGTGAACGCGAAACTGCCCTTCGCCGGCGTCACCGTGTAGGTGCCGCCGGCGATCAGCGCCGGAAACACGTAGGTGCCACCCGGATCGGTCGTCACCGTGGAGCCCTGGGCGCCCGACAGCGTCACCGTCACTCCCGCCACGCCCGTGTCGTTCAGGTCGCGCACCTGCCCGGAGATTCGGTACACCCGCTGGGCAAGGAAGTCAGCAACCTGGGAACTCGTCATGCTGGAGAAACTGCGCGCGGCCGGCGTGAACACGTGACCCGTCATCTGTGGTGTCACCGTGTAGCCCCCGCCCGTACTCAGTCCCTGGAAGCTGTAGGTCCCGTTCACTGCGCTCGTGGTCGTCGCCGTGGCCGACCCGCTCAGCATGAGCGTCACGCCCGCAAGCGGCGCGCCCAGGCGCGTCACCGTCCCGGTGATCTGCACCGGCGGTGGCGTCGCCGTCACCGTCGTCGTCGCGCTCGCCGTGTTGTTCGCGGTCACGGGATCAATCACCACCGAAGCTATCGCCGCCGTGCTCGCCTTGGCTCCCGCCGAGGCGTACCGCACCACCACGGTGCGCGTCGCCACCGCGCCAATCGGGATGACCCCGAGGTTGAAGGTCACCGTGCTGCCCGCGGCGGTGCCGCCGCCGCTGTCGACGACCGTGGCGTCTGCGGCCTTCGTGTAGGTCAGCGTCACCGCACCCGACGGGAAGACCGACGTCTCTGCGTTGGTCACGGTCAACGTGTGCGTGACGTCCTGGGTCGTTCCCACCGGGTCGGGCGCATCGAGGTGCGTGACCGACAGGTCTGCCTCGAGCTTCGAGAACTCCGACGTGTTGCCGTCGGGGTCGGTTGCCGTGGCGGTGACGAACTGGGCACTGGTCACCGTCGCCGGCAGGACCACTGAGAAGCTCGCGTCGCCGCCGCCGTCGGTGGTCACGTCCGTGGTGCCGAGGTAGCTCTGGCCTTCGCCGTGGCTGGTCGCGTCGGCCGCGTCGCTGGCGAAGAACTCGAGGCGGTACGTCTTGCCGGCCTCACTGTTCAGCGTCCCCGCGACCGTCGTGTTGCCGCCGCTCGCCAACACCCCGGTGATGACGGGGAAGTTCTGGTGGAACTCGTCAGTGTCGCCCGCGTCGTTCGGCGTCACGCCGCCGGAGTGGAGCAGGTCGATGCCCATGGCGCCGTTGCCGAAGATCCGGTTGCCCAGGATGCGGATGCCGTGGATGACGCCTCCCTGGTAGGCCGTGATGCCGGCGCCCGAGTTGAACGCGATGACGTTGCCCTCGCCTGCCGCCGCACCGCCGACGTAGAGATCCGGTCCGGCGTCGATGTTGACTCCCTTGCCGTTGCCGAGGGGTTGCGTGCCGGTGACGTCGGTCCCGATGTAATTGCCCTTGATGAAGCTGTTGACCGAGGTGTAGGCCCCACAGCCCGCGCCGCGCCCTCCGACCGACACGCCGGTCTCGACGTTTCCAGACACGACGTTGCGGGCCTCGGGCGTGGCCCCGCCGATCTGCAGCGTCGCGTTGCCGCTATTGCAGCCCCCCGACACGAAGCCGTTCTCGTTGGGCACGGGTGCGGTGCCCAGCTTGTTGGTGCCGATCAGGTTGCCCTGGACGATCGTCGTGGTGGAGTCGCCGACCCTGATGCCGACCCGGTTGCCCGAGATCACGTTCCGCGCCGCCGGTGTCAGCCCCCCCACCACGGCAGGGCCCGCGTTGGGTGTGACGCCGTACCCCCAGGTTCCCGACAGCGGCAGGGCCGCCGCCATGCCGTCGGCGGTGGTGCCGATGAAGCAACCCTCGACGCGGAGTGTCCCGCCGGTGAACGCCCCGACCTTCGTGCCGGGCCCGCTGAGCACCAGTCCGCGCACCGTCAGTTCCCCGTGCCAGTCCTCCGTCTCCAGCCGGCTGCAGGTCGAACCGATCACCTCGATGAGCGGCACTGCGTTGATGGCGCCCGTCGCGTTCGTGTTCGGACTCGAACCCGGCTGCGTATAGCCGTCAATCGTCACCTGGGTGTTGATCATGGGCAGGCAGGTGCTCCCCGTGGCAATGGTGCGGACGCCGGCCCCGGGAATGTCGAAGGCAATCGTGTGCGGCCCGCTGGCGGTCCGCGCCGCCGCCAGTGCCTCGCGCAGGCTGCAGTGCGCGACGTTGCACGTCCCGTCGCTCACATCGTCGGTCGTGTTCACCGTGAAGGTGGTCGCCGACAAGGTCGCTGGTGTAGCGAGAACGGCCAGCGTGACCATGCACGGCCAGAAGATCCGGAGAGGAATGAAGAACCCGCCCCCCCCGCCTGTCACCCGTCGTCGGCCCACGCGCATGGTCCCTCGCTCCTGCACGGGTCATCTCGGGCGGTGGCCGGCAAGTCCGTCACGGGCGGAACGCCCGAGGTACCTGCGTCCTGGCGCGGTCCGTGCGTCCGACGCCAGCGCCGTTAGTCGCCCAGGTACCCCTATGGAGGGCGACGAAGGCGCCGCTTGCTCGGCGCCGCACGGACGGTCCATGTGGTTCCTGTCCCGACAGCTTCGACGCGAGGGCGGAAGGCGTGATCCGTCTTCGGCGCGCCCCCTACTTCACCATCGTCGCCAACGCGTTGGTGCCGGCGGCCCACCACTGGCCCAGCGCGTCCCAGTACATCGCCCGCTCGACGACGATCTGCGCTGGGCTGGTCCCCAGACTCTCGACGATCACCCCGAAGCGCTTGCCCGCGGCCTGTGGGAAAGAGCTTCCCACCGGCACGTTGAAACGGCTGTTCGGCAGGATGCCGGGGTAGGTCTGCTCGGCGCTGGTGCCGTCCTCGAACAACAACGTCACCCTCACGTCCGCCGGGGTCGTCGACGTGTTCGCCACCAGGATGTAGGTCTCGAGGTTGCGCGACGCGTCCACCTCGCCCTCCGCCAGTGCCCACATCGTGCCCGCCGTCGTCGCGCCCACCGAGTTGTGGGTCTCGTGCCAGGTGGCCGCCGTTCCGGGCCACCACATCGCGCGCTCAACGATGATGGGCACGCCATTGGTGACCTCGATGGTCGTGGAGACCGCCGTGTCCAGTAGCGGGAAGCCCGTCGTGCCATCCGGCACGTCGTAATCCACCCAGATGTTCTGGCGGGTGTTGCCCGGGACGACCAGCGTCCTGACGTAGGTGGTCCCGTCTGGCAGGAGGTACGTCACCTTCGCCTCAGCGTCGGCGTTGTTGGGGTTCGCGAAGAGGATGAACATGTCGAAGTAATCACCGGTGGCCCCCTCGGCCAGGAACCACCGCGTCGCGGGCGAGGTGATCCCGGCGCTCTCGTGGCCGGCGTTGAAGAGTCGCCCCTGGTTCGACAGGTACATCGCGCGCTCGACGATGATCGGCACGCCATCGGTGGACTCGATCACGGCGCTGACGTCGGTGTTGGCCAGTGCGGTGCCCAGGCCTGGTAGCTCCTCGGTGTCGACCCAGATGTTCGTGCGCGAGTTGGCCGCCAGCGTGTAGGTCTTCTCAAGTGGCTCGCCGCTCGGGCGCAGGTACCGCACGCGAACCGTTGCCGGTGTCGAGGCCGGGTTCTGCAGCAGGTAGAACAGGTCGAAGCCGCTGTGCGTGGCGCCCTCGGCGAGGTACCAGGTGGTCGACGCCGAGTGGAGGGCGGTCTCGGCGTGCGCGCCGTAGGCGGCCGCGCCGTCCCACGACATCGTGCGGTCGACGACCAGGGGTTCGTCGGATTGGACGACCGTGGAGAACTCCGCGCCCTCGACGCCGGCGACGGTCCTCGGATACACGGTGAGCCGCGACCGCGCCGCCACGTGCGCGCTCTGGAGGACGGACGTCAGGTCAGCCGATCCCAGGAGCTGGCCCGGTCGTCGCCTGCGCACCGAGAGGCGTCGCCGCCCCACTGACTGGTTCCGCCCGCCATGACGCCGCGTTCGCCGCGCGGCCATACCGGTCAGCACCTCTCGCGCTTCTCAAGGGGGCCTCCACGCTGATTGGTCGAGCGACGGTGTCACTCGTCGCCGGTACACCCAAGGAGCGAGAGACGGCGCGAGTTGCTCACGGCATGGTCCCGCGACAGCCTGGCGCGCGGCAGCCGCGCCTCGAGCGGCCAGCGCGTTTGCCGCGAATGTGCGCCAGGGTGTCCGCGGCGGGGCCGGAGTGCGGGGCGGCGGGGCAGGAGACACTGCCTCAGCGGGTGCGCCACTTCAGGGCGGCGAGGCTCACCAACGCGGCCACGATGTTGAGCATCGACCCGGACTCTGGCACGGAATGCACGGCGGGATCGATCGCGACGTGGTCGAAGAGCAACACATCGCTGCCAATGCCCTGCGGATCGAGGATGTTCTCGAACCCCAGCGACCAGATCGTCTCTCCGGGCCCGGCATCGACGCGAAGGTAGCCGTTGCGTCCGGATGGGGCCGCCGTCCAGCCGTTCCCCCACAGGCTCTCGAGCGTCGTACCAATCGCCACGCCGTTCACGTATAGTCGATGGTCCGTGATCGGATACTCGTTCGGAGGCAGACTCAGCGACTGGAATCCGATGAGTCCGACGCCCATCGAGCGCGCGCCTGCTGCATAGGCAATCGTCGTCCGCGACGGCCACGTCCCATTGGCTGGCGTGGCGTTGGGCGGGTTGTTGGAGACGACGTGCGAACCGTCCCACGCCTCGAACGTCAGGGTCTGCGGCAAGCTGTGCTGGACGGTGTTGAACCCGTTGCCCGTGTAGATCAGTGACAGGTCGGCCAACAGGGTCGTGTCCTCGAAGTCCTCGACGAGGAAGCCCGTCAGCCCGAGGCTGGCGTCCATGCTGGCCGCGTCTGTCGAGTAGGTCGCTGACGAGAAGAGCGTGATCATCGTTGCCGACGACACGCGAGCCTGGCTCAGGCACAGCGCCACAACCGTGATCGCACCGAGTGCCGGCCAGTGGCCCCGCTGCACCGAAGAACGGCAATCCATGTTCGCCACCCCCACACGGGTGCCTCACGCCGCCCCATGCGGCGCCGGCCGGCACCATTTCGCCCGAACCCGCGCATGCAGGGGAGAACGACGAGGAAGGGAGAAAGCGGAAACGCTCGGAGGATGGCTACCGCACCTCGAGCCATAGGAGGTGGAAGATCGCGGCCCCTCGCGGTTGCCCGCCGACCGGGGCCACGGCCCCAAACGTCACGATGCTCTCCTGGAACTGCCCGTGACCGGCGTAGCCGCTCCTGACCATCGTTCCGTCCCGGTACAGGCGGGCCTCGCCGCCGGGACCGACGCGCAGTTCGAAGAGGGAGGGAGCCGCCGGGTTCCAGGCATGCCGGTCGGCCGCTCCCGACTGCGAGATGACGTCGTCCTGCAGGCGGGACTCGATCTCCGTTTCCGACCAGGGGCGCAGCGTCACATCGAACCGCCGGCCATACGGTGAGGTGTCGACGGACGCGAGCGCCACGCCGGCGAGAGGCGTGGCCCGGAGGAAGATCGAGAACCCGCGGCGGAACGCCCGGGCCCGAACGCCGAGCGGCAAGCGCTGCAGGATCAAGCCCTGGTTGCCCGTGGCGACCGACCAACCCGCCGGCGGTCCTGCGACCGGGCCCTGATCGAATTGGCGCCGGCTCTGCCACATGGCTGCGAACGGGCGATACGAGCCGACATGCGCGAACGTCAGGAAGGGGTCGCCGGTGACGCCGAGGGCAAGCCTGTTGGGCACCCGGTCGCCGTCGTGATCCTCAAAGCTGTCCGCCAGGCCGTCTCCGTCCGAGTCCGCACGCGCAGGGTTGAGCCCCACCGCCGTTTCCACCAGGTCGACGATGCCGTCTTCGTCGGTGTCCGTCTCTACCGAATGGAAGGTGCTCAGGCCCGCCAGCCGAGCGCTGCCGAAGTCTCTCCCGATCGCTGCCTGCCTAGGCAGCCCAAGGACCGCCCGGCGAATGTGGAGCGCGCGAACGAGGTACCTGGCGACGTCGTCGTGCCGGCTCGCGCGCTGGGCCATCCCGGCTTCGAGCATCGCGAGGAGCCCGCTCAGCGGGTGATCGTCGCCAACGCTCTGCTTCAACTGGTACGAGGCGATGTCGAGTTCTTCGCGGGCATGGCGGGCATCGCCGGCTGCGCGCCAGAGCCATGCCTGCTGCATTGAGAGCGCCGCGTGAGCGGCCTCATCGCCTGGCAGGATCGGCCCGATGAGTCGAAATGCCAGGAGGGCCGCGTCGTAGGCATCACGCGGGGCGCTCTCGCGCTTCTCGAAGGCGAGTTCGGTGTACCCAGTGAACAGGCGGTACTGGTCGTCTGCGAGCGCCGTCACTTCCGCCGGTGACGCAGCCGTCGCCGGCCGAACTGTCTGCCAAGTCCAGGCGGCAGCCGCACCTGCCCCGAACGCCAGGACCACCGCGGCGGTCAGCCACGTGCGCCGGATTCGGGAGGGACCGCCGCCGGCAGGCTCGTCCACGTGGCGTAGCGCACGCTCCAGGTCGCTCGCCGACGCGAAGCGGTCCTTCGGGTCGCGCGCCATCGCGCGCTCGACGACGCCCACGAACCGCGGTGGCAGATCCGCGCGCAGCTCGCGCAGTGGCCGCAGTCGCTGGCTCGCGTGCGCTGCCCGCACCTCGCCGATCGTTCGTGCGTCGACGGGGAAGGCCCGGCTCACCAACCGGTACAGCAGCACGCCGAGCGCGTAGACGTCCGTGGCGACGCCGGGCGTCGCACCCTCGAACAACTCCGGCGCCATGTAGAGCGGCGTGCCCGCCAGCGTGGACACCGGCGCGTCCTCCTGGGCGAGGTCCACGCTGGTGCCCAGATCCATCAGGACGACGCGCCCGCCGTCCTCGCGCATCACGTTCTGCGCCTTGATGTCGCGGTGCACGAGTCCGGCCGCGTGGATCGCGGCGACGGCCGCACAGACGTCGATGCCCAAGGCCGAGGCCTCCCGCGCGCTGAACGCGCCTTGTGCCGCCAGCAGCTCGTCCAGCGCCCGGCCGCGCAGGCGCTCCATCCACAACCCGGGCATTCCGTCGTGCCGGTCGGCGCCGAAGATCGTGACCACGTTGGGGTGGCGCAGGCGCGCCAGGCGACGGGCCTCGTCGATGACGGAGGCGGGTGACTCGCCGGGCAGCAGTTTGAGCGCCACGGGCCTGGCCAGGTGCGTGTCCCAGCCATCGTACACCTCGCCGTACGCACCGCGTCCCAGGCAGCCCCGGATCTCGACGTGCCCCCAGCGCGCCGGCGAACCGGGGTCGTATCCGTCAGTCTCCGCGGCGGTCACGACCGACAGCGCTGCCCCCGGGGCCCGGCCCGTCAACAGCACCGACATCTGCTCCAGGGCCTGCAGGTCAGCCAATCGCGCGGCCTGATCCCCATCGGCAGCGGTAGCCTGCAACTCCAGCCAGTCGACGGGCTCGCCGTCGGTCAGCGCGTCGAGGGCACGGCGAAGGGAGTCGGCCATGGCTGGACGGTCAGGTCACCCCAAAAGAACGTCGCGGAGGCCGACGACCGGACTGACGGCCTTCCCGCTCACTCGACGGGCGCAGCGTCGCGCATCAACTCCAGGAGCCGCCCCATCGCCTTCTGCGTAAGCTTCCTGGCGGCATCCGGCGTTCCCTTGCCGAGAGCGGCCGCCAGCTCCCGATGCGTGAACCCGAACTCCAGCCGCGCGACGATGGCCCCCCGTTCGGCCGCGGTCAGCCGCGCGAGGGCGTCCTCGTAGCGCGCCAGCCGTTCGCGACCCAGCACCCGTTCCAGCGGGCTTGGGCTGTCCGATGCATGGTCGGGGTCGATTCCTGCGGTCACGGGCCGCCGCCGCGCGCCGCGGATCTCGTCGCGGACCACGTTGCGTACGGCCTGCCGCAGGTATTGCTGGAAGGATGCCTCGCAGGTCGGCTGGAACGAGTCCAAGTTACGAATGGTCTTGATCAGGGCGCTCTGGACCAAGTCGTCGGTGTCGGCGAGGTCGCGCGCCCACACGGGCAGGCGCCCTCGTGCCCAACGGACGAGCGCCGGTCGATAGCGTGCCACGAGGGCGTCGAGAGCTGCCTCGTCGCCTGCCCGGGCGCGTTCCAGCAACGACAGGGTATCCACCACCGGCATCAGGGACGTCGTGGCGCATTGTGTAGCACGAACAACGACGCCGACAAGCGACTCGGTCGGCACACACTGTCAGCGGTTGCGAAGCGTTCGCCGCACCAGCGCGTCGAAGTCGCCGATCCGCTCCGGTTCCTCGACCGCCTCGGCGAACACGCCGACGAGCCTCCGAACCTGCGCGAGTTTGACGTCGACTGCGTGGACGAGGAGCACGCGCTCGATGTCGGCGCGGTCGCGATCGCCCTGCATGAGCGCCTTCAGCACGACCAGATCCTCGGGCGTGGCCACCCGCAGGCTGACGCCCACGAAATCGACGCGGCGAGCAGGGCGTCATCAGCCTCCATCATCGAGGCGCGAGCCTCGTACGCAGCCGAGTCAAGCGCTGCCACATGGCAAGGTCTTCCAGGTCAGACGCGGGTCGGATGGTCGCGGCCAGCCGTGCCTGAGTGTCGAACGCAATCAGGACCCGGGCCGCCGGAATGGCGTCAGGCGGAGTCCTCCACGTGTCGGCCAGGTGCTCCCGCTCGAACCGATCGACGGCCCGACGACGTCGACCCACAGGCGAGAATCCGCCTTTGCACGGCCGGGGTGTACCGTACGGCGCGGCCGCGAGCGCACGCGCCGGTGACGTGGTCGCGCGGCGTGAGCATGTGACATCGCGGGGCGCCGCCGTGGGAGCTGGGGGGCGGCGCGCATGGGATGGCGGGGGGGGGGGGGGGGGGGGGGTGTGGCGGGGGGGGTGGGGCACGCGGCCCTGGTCATTGGGCTGGGGCTGCTGGCTGCGGTCGCCGCGTGGGCAGAGGGAACGACCGTCACGCTCGGCGGGCAGGTGCGAGACTTGAACGGCACGGGGGTGGCGGGGGTCCCGGTGACGCTGGCCGGCGCGCAGACCGGCGCGACGGTGACGGACGGCGACGGGCGGTTCGCGTTTGCCGGCCTGCCGGCCGGCGGGACGTACACCGTGACGCCCACCGGCACCGCGTGGAGTGTGGCGCCGGTCGATCAGACGGTGGCGGGCCTCACCGGGGATCGCGTCGACCTCACCTTCGTGGCGA
>JAEUQQ010000372.1 GCA_016789685.1 Acidobacteriota bacterium
CGCCTCGACGACGGCGGCGGCATTCTGGCCACCGAACGCGAACGCGTTCACGAGCGCCGCCCGGATGCGATGGGCCCGCGGCTCCTTCACGTGGTCGAGCATGCACTCGGGATCAGGCTCGCCCCACCCGCAGGTGGGCGGGATGCGCCCGCGCCGGATGCTCTCGACGGCGACGACCACATTCAGCATGCCTGCTGCCGCGAGCGTGTGTCCGACGGCTCCCTTGATCGAGACGACCGGCACGACGTGCGCGTGAGCGCCAAGCACCGACAGGAGCGCGCCGGTCTCGGCCACGTCGTTCCTCGGCGTGGCCGTCCCGTGCGCCACGACGAGATCGATCGAGTCGCGCGGGCACCCGGCATCCTCGATAGCGGCGCAGATCGCCGCGGCCTCGCCGAGCCCCCCCGGAGACGGGTCGGTCAGCGACGCCGCATTGGTCGAGGCGCCGACGCCGCTGATGCGCGCCAGCGGGCGTCGCCCGCGCCCGACGGCGGTCGCCTCACGCTCGAGCACGATGGCCGCGCCCCCCTCGCCGAGCACGAAGCCATCGCGCCGGCGATCGAACGGCCGCGCCGCCTGTCGGGGGTCACGTGCAGCCGACAACGCACCGATGCGCCCGAACGCAACGACCGACAGCGGGTTGACGAGGGCGCATCCGCCGCCCACGACGACGGTCTCGACGAGCCCGCTGCGCAGCCATCGCACGGCCTCGATGAGTGCGTGAAGGCTCGACGCGCACGCCGTATCGACGAGGGCTCGCGGCCCTCCGAGGCCGAGCGCGCGTGACACGTCGGCTACCTGCCACCCCCCGTCGCGCCTGAAGGCGTGACGGGCATCGGCGCGAATCTCGTCTTCGATGGCGTCGACCAGGTGCGCCGATGGCTCGTCGCGCTGCCGAAGCCACACGTCGCGAAGGAAACCGTGGTGGACGTAGTTGACCGAGAGACCGGCGATGCACGCGGCACGGCGCCTCGCGGCATTGTCGAGGCCCGCCTGATCGAGCGCCGCTGACGCGGCGGTGAAGAAGCACTGCGTGCCGGTGCGCCACGTCCGCGCGCGCTCGCCGCTGACGCCCGTGTCGTGCACCTCGGCGCCCACGTGTGCCGGATAGCCCTCCGCATCGAACCGCGAAATGCGGGCAATGCCTGTGTCGCCCGCGATCAGGCCGTGCCAGGTCGCATCGATCGAGGCGCCCAGCGCGGTGATCGCGCCGACGCCGGTGACGACGATCGACATGTCCTACAGCCGCCTGGCGTCGGCGATCGCCGCAAGCAGTGCCTGCGGCGCGTTGACGCCGACCTCGATGGCCGCCCCGGACTGGTTCACGACGACGGCGAAGTCGACCCGCGTATCGACCAGCGTCGTGCGTCCCCGGAACGTTCCGGCCAGGATGGCGACGCCAGTGACCAGCCCGCCGTGCTCGTGGTGGGTCACGGTGACGTCACCGAGGTCGAGGCGCGCGTCGGGCAGCGCGTAGCGCACAGCCTGCGCGAGGAAGCGGTAGGCCGCCGGCCCGAGCGCGACGAGCCGCACGAGCGGGCTGGTGAGGGGCTGCCCCATGGCCTCGGCGTAGCTGGTGCCGTTGAGCCTGAAGGTGCAGCCGCGGTCGAGCGTCCCGTCGGGCACATCGAGGCTGGCGCGGTTGAAGGCCGACGCGAGGCCCTCGAGCCGCGCGACGAGCAGGCGGGCGTCCATGTGGTCGAGAGTCTATACCGATGCATGCATCGATGCCCGTCTTGCGTGAGGGCCGACGATGGGTCACCGGGCGCACACGGCACGGGCCCGACCGAGCGTGGTCTCGATCGGGCCCGGGGAGGTTCAGCGGACTGGCGCCATGTCACGACGCCGACGGCGCCGGAGTCGCGGCTACGACCGGTCGATGACGGCCGTGTTGCCCTTCTTCGGTGCGAGGCCCTGGATCTGCATCACGGGCGATTCCGGGGCGCTTGCGACCGGGTCCTTGAGCACGTGCTGCCTGTAGAGCCGCATCATGCGCTCGTGCTCGGCGCGCTGCTTCGCCTCGTCACGGGCGCGCAGTTTCTCTTCGCGCGCGGTCTTGGCGATGCCCTTCTCGTCGAGGTCGTGCTGGATGCCCGCGGCCAGCGCCTCGTTGTCGAGCACGAGCGAATGCGCCGTCGAGCCGAGCTGGACGCTCCGGCCGCCGGCGAAGATCTCGTGACGTCCGTGCTCCTCGTACCACTTGGTGAGGGTGGCCGTCATGTGCATCTTCTCGATGATGTTCCGCCAGCCGACACCCGTGTTGTAGGCGCAGAAACTGATCTCGCCCTCCTGCGTCGCATACGGGATGATGCAGCGCTCGGTGCGGCGGAAGTCGTAGTTGAACAGGTCCTGGAACCACATGCCCGCGATGAACAGGAAGTTCCAGCGGTCCTTGCGCCGCAGCGCGATGTCCTCCATCGTCCGCTGGCCGTCGACGCGCCCGTAGTCGCGCCCGGTCGCGCCAAAGGTCTTGTCGAACTTCTGGAGCAGGTCGGTGAGCTTGAAGTGCGTCGGCGACTTGAACGGGTCGTAGTTGCGCATCAGCGCCAGCGACATGCCGAGGATCGAGAGGAACTTCCCACGCCCGGCGTCGGTGACGCGCGCCACGTCGTCTGACAACCGCGTGCTGAGGAACGCCGTCACGGGCACGGCCTCCCTGGTCTCCTTGTCGACCATCAACGCCATGCCGACACCGCAGTTGGGATGGCAGCCGCAGGCGAGGTTGCCCCAGGGCGTCTCGGGCCCGCGCACGTGATCGGCCCAGTCGCTGAAGGTGCCAAGGAACGAGATCGGGAACCAGTCACGCGTCGGTTCGCCGAGGTGCATCTGGTCTCTCACGTCGTGCGCCAGGTGCGACAGCGTGTAGCGCTGCGCCATCCGGCGCTCGTCGGTGACCTCTTCGTCGCGGCCCGTGAACGACACGGGCTGGAACGACAGGAAGCTGATCTTCCGCGGGTTGTCGAGCGCGAACTGGATGATGCGTCCCACCTGCTCGTTGTTGACGCCATTGACGATGGTCGTCACCGGCACGATGTCGACGCCGTTGCTCCAGAGGTTCTCGATGGCGCGGAGCTTGACGTCGAAGAGGTTCCCGACCAGGCGGTGGCTGTTGGCGGCGTTGCCGATCCCGTCGAACTGGAGGTAGACGTAGCGCAGTCCGGCCTCGGCGGCCTGGCGGGCGAACTCCGGGCTCCTGGCGAACTCGATCCCGTTGGTCGCGGCCTGCACGGAGTTGTAGCCGGCCTTCTTCGCGTAGCGGATCGCGTCGAGGAAGTAGGGCGACAGGGTGGGCTCGCCGCCCGAGAACTGGACGCTCATCTGGCGGCGCGGCTTGATCGAGATCGCGTTGTCGAGCAGCGTCGTGATGTCCTCCCACGACAGCTCGTGGACGAAGCCGACCTGGTTCGCGTCCATGAAGCACGGGTCGCACATCATGTTGCAGCGGTTGGTGAGATCGATGGTCAGGACCGCACCGCGGCCGTACTTGATGGTGCTGCTGCCGTGGTGGTGCAGGGCTTCGTCGTTGTGCGCGACGATGTCGCTGCCCGGGAACATCGTCTCGAGGTGCTTGAAGAACGCGGGATCGATCGACATCACGTCTTCGAAGTGGCCGTGCTGCGGGCAGTCCTTGACCATCAGGATCTTGCCGTCGCGCTCGAGAATGGTGGCCTTGATCTCGCCGACCTTCTCGTTGAGGAGGATCGAGACGTCCTGCCTGCCATCGACGATGGCCTGGCGCGCCTCGCGAACGCAGGTCGGGCACAGCGAATCGGTTTCACGGGGCCACCCGAGCGGCGGCTTCACCTTCTGCCACGACTTGAGCAGCGGCGTGTCCGACCAGGCGGGCGTGAACGAGGCGCTCGGCTTGATCTGGTTCAGCGTGTCGAAGACCGCCCACGCGCCCCTGGCAACGTAGGTGAGACCTTTTTCGACGTACTTGATTGGCTTGTGCATATGGCTCATCCGTCTGTGCGATGCCGGCCGGTGGCATCGGGACTATGGCGACTCGAAAAGTCTACGGCGGCCCCCTGGCGCGCCAACGGACTTTCAGTGGCCGGTACGGCTGGTCACGCGAACGGGCATCGGCACCAGCGAATGGGCAGCTGAAGCGTACGAATTCGACGGCTCCACGATCCACGTGGGTGTCGTGGGACAACGTCGGAGCCGGCCGACGGGGGCGACTGATGAGTCAGTCGCGGCTGCAGGAAGAGGCGGGGCCGCAGTGGTCGCGGCCGGGGCCCGGCATCGACACAGGCGAAGAGGGTGAGCCGGGTGGAAGCCGCGTGACCATCGATCGCGACGAAGCGCTGACCGAGATCACGCGGCGCAACAACGTGGCGACCGTGCCCTGAGCGGAGTTTGCTACCGCTTCGCGATGGGGCAGGTGTTGATGCCGACGAGCGTGTAGAGCGGGCAGGAGCCGAGGATGCCGGTCAGCAGCGGAATGACGCCGAGGTAGCCGAGCGCCGACTTCGGCCCGATGAAGGCCAGGCTCAGGATGCCGATGCCGGCGATGACACGGATGACGCGTTCGATGGGATGTTCGTTCGTGGCAAGGAAGTTGGCCATGGCACCCTCTGGACCTGCCGGGGGCAGGTGATGTCGTGGCGCCCAACTCCATGTCGTGCGCCGTCAGACAGGTAGAGTGCCTGCGGGGAAAAAGGATTCAGGGCCGGTGGCGTTCCTGCGCGAGCCTGTCACGAAGGCGGCCGGCGACCGCCTCGTCGAGGGGGTCGACCGAAGCCAGGTGCTCGCGCACGGTGTCGAGGACCCACGTGAACGAGGTGCCGAACCGGGCGCAGTTGTCGCACGCGGCCACGTGCGCGCACACCATGGCCACGTCGGCCTCGCCGAGGTCGCCGTCCACGTAGTCACTGAGGCGCGCGAGCACGTCCGAGCAGCGCAGCCCGCCCACCTCACGTTCATCGGGCAACATGGGTCATCTCCCTCCGCACTTCGGCCGCCAGCCGCAGACGTGCGCGATGCAGTCGGCTCTTCAGGGCCGGCAGCGACAGGTGCAGCACGCTCGCGGCGTCGTCGCCCGCCAGGCCTTCGAAGTCGCGCAGCACGATCACCGCGCGTTCCTCGTCGGGCAGACGCGCGAGCGCGCGCGCCAGGGCCTCGCGCTGTTCGCGCTCGATCAGTGCACGCTCCTGCGTGGGCACGCCCCATCCGGCCTCGAGGCCGAGGTCATCGAGCGAACGCTCATCGAGTGGCTCGCGGTGGCGGCGGAGGCGATCGTGATAGGCCGTGTTGCGGACGATGGTGAGGATCCACGACCTGACCGACGCATCGCCCCTGAACGTCGCCGCGGCCCGCCACGCGGCGAGCATCGCCTGCTGCAGCACGTCTTCGGCCAGTTCACGCGTCGCCGTCAGGGTGAGGGCAAACCTGAACGCGCTGGCCTGGTGCCGGGCCACCAGCGCGGCAAAGGCGTCGTGATCGCCCGCCGCCGAGGCACTGAGCAGTTCCACGTCGGACGCTGGCGGCGTGGCACCGCTCACCGCGCACCGTCACCGTGTGGGGTCTGTCGCACTCCGGCGATCCTACCGCGATTCCTGCCGCCCGTGCCCACCTGCCGCGAGAAGTGCGGGGGGGCTACAGCAGGATGTCGGCTCCAGGCGGCGCGTGGCCTGTCCGCACCCTCGGTTGTCGTCACGCTGCCCATCGGGGGCGAGGGCTGAACCAGCCGCGGGGTCGCGGCGTATAGTTGGCTCGAGCCCACGACCTCCCGTCGCGAACTCGACGCCCAGATGCTGACCCTGTCGAACGTCCGCAAGTCCTACGGCGACCTCGTCGCCGTCGATGGCCTCTCGCTCACCGTCGCCGAGGGCGAGATTTTCGGTCTGCTCGGTCCCAATGGCGCCGGCAAGAGCACCACCGTGCACATGGCCGTCGGCCTGCTGCCGCCAGACGCCGGCACGGTGACGATTGGCGATCTCGGCCCGCCGACGCATGCCGATGTCAGGCGGATGCTCGGGGTCGCGCCGCAGGCGCTCGCGCTCTACGACGAACTGACCGGCGACGAAAACCTGCGCTTCCTCGGGCAGATGTACGGGCTGAGCGGCGCGCGCCTGTCGGCGCGCGTCGATGCGGTGCTCGCACTCGTCGGGCTCACCGACCGCCGCCGCGACCGCGCATCGACCTACTCGGGCGGCATGAAGCGTCGCCTGAACCTCGCCGCCGCGCTCGTGCACGAGCCGCGGTTGCTCCTGCTCGACGAGCCGACGGTCGGCGTCGATCCCCAGTCGCGCAACGCCATCCTCGACCAGATCCTCGCGCTGCGCGCCGCCGGGCACACGATCGTCTACACGACGCACTACATGGAAGAAGCCGCGCGACTCTGCGATCGCGTCGGGATCGTCGACCACGGGAAGCTGCTGGCCGTCGACACGGTCGAGGGGCTGATCCGCGCGCACGGCGGACGCCCCGTGCTGGTCGCCCAGACCGACGCCGGCGAACGCCGGATCGAGACCGACGACCCGGTGCGCGCACTGACGGAGTTGAGCGCCTCGCACCGGGTCGACGACTTCCATGTGGCGCGCGCGAGCCTGGAGCAGGTGTTCCTCAACCTCACCGGACGCCGCCTGCGAGACTGAGCGCACCGCTCCCCTGCTTCTTCCAGACGAGCCGCATCCATGTCGAGCATCTTCGCCATCGCCCGCAAGGACCTCCTCCTGCTCACGCGCAACCGCGCCGCGCTGTTCTTCACCTTTGCGTGGCCGCTCATCGTCGCGCTCTTCTTCGGCGTCGTCTTCGGGGCGCCGTCGAAGGGCGCCTCGTCGATCACCGTGCTCGTCGTCAACGAGGACGCCGGCGCCAACGCCAGCGCCCTCGTCGAACGCCTGCGCACGACCGAGGGCCTGAAGGTCGAAATCGCGGGGCGTGCGGCAGCGCTCGACAGTGTGAAGCGGGGCCGGCGTCCCGCCGCCGTCCTGATCCCGTCGGGCTACAGCGAGGCGAGCGACCGGATGTTCTACGGCACGCCGGCGAAGCTCGAACTCGCCGTCGATCCGGCGCGCAAGGCCGAGGCCGCCATGCTCGAGGGCATGCTGATGGGCACGGCCATGCGGGGCATGCAGGACATGTTCACCAACACACCCCGGTCGCAGGCCGCCATCGACAAGGCGCTCGCCGACGCGGCCACCACGCCGGATCCCAACGACCGCGCCGACCTCACGCGGTTCCTCGGCGAGTTGAAGTCGTTTGTCGGGCGCGACGCCGCGCAGGCGCCGGGCAGCGCAGGTGCGGTGGGCCAGGCGGCGTGGCAACCGGTCGAGATCGTGACGACCGAGGTGGCGCAACAGCGTGAGGGCCCGCGGTCGGCCTACGACGTGACGTTTCCGCAGGGGGTGCTGTGGGGCATGATCGGCTGCGCGTTCGGGTTCGCCATCAGCCTCGTCATCGAGCGGACTCACGGCACGCTGACGCGCCTCCAGATGTCGCCCGTGTCGCGCACCCAGGTCCTGGCGGGCAAGGCGCTGGCCTGCTTCCTCGCCATCGTCATCGTGCAGGTGCTGCTGTTCGGGATCGCTCGCCTCGCGTTCGGCGTGCGCCCGGGGTCGCTGCCCCTCCTCATCGCCGCGGGCGTGTCGCTCGGCATCGCCTTCGTCGGCATCATGATGGTCATCTCGGTGCTCGGTAAGACCGAGCAGGCGGTGGGAGGGCTCGCCTGGGCCATCCTCCTGCCGATGTCGATGCTCGGCGGCGGCATGATCCCGCTGTTTGCGATGCCGGCCTGGATGCAGGGCGTGTCGAACTACAGCCCGGTCAAGTGGGGCATCCTGGCGCTCGAGGGCGCCATCTGGCGCGGCTTCTCGCCGGCCGACATGCTGCTGCCGTGCGGCATCCTGGTCATGGTCGGCCTCGTCGGCTTCACGGTCGGCGCACGCGTGTTCAGGAACGCGGTGTAGGCGACCTGGCCCGCGCGCCGTCACCCGAGCGCCGGCCAACCGGCGCGGAGCCAGCGCCTGCCGTGGGCCGTAACACGCGCCCGGTTACGTGGCCGGCGGCGAACCACGCCAGGTCCACGAACGCGCGCCGTCGCCCCAGAGCTCTCGTCGAGACGCGCCAAATCGCGCCACGGGCACCGTGACGCATCTTGACGCTTGCGACAGCAGGCGTCGGCGGGCCACAACAGCGCCGTGGGACGGTTGACGGGGAGCGCCGTCCCCTCGACGCGAGGCGTGGCATGGGCGAGGTGGCACGAAGGACGCGGGTGTTTGGCAGTGCGGTGGCCCTGGTGGGCCTGGTGCTTCCGGTGGTGGCGTCGACCGCGACGGGCGCGGCACCCCACGCACGCACGCTGACCACGCTCGT
The DNA here is from genome assembly GCA_016789685.1 of Acidobacteriota bacterium. Classification (GTDB taxonomy): domain Bacteria; phylum Acidobacteriota; class Vicinamibacteria; order Vicinamibacterales; family JAFNAJ01; genus JAEUQQ01. Next base: position 8,320 of record JAEUQQ010000372.1, read on the forward strand.
CGCGGGCGGTGACCCGCGCGCCCTCCTCGTCGTGATGCTGACGTTTGCCGTTTTCGGCGCGACGCTGGCCGCCGTTCCGCTGGCCGGGCTCCGCCGGGTGTGTTTCGCGTCGCTGGCGGCCGCGTTCCTGCTGGTCCTGGGGCACGAGGGCCGGCTGCTGGTGGGCGGATGGGTCACGCTCGCCGGCCTGCTCGCCAGTTGCCTGCCCTGGGAGTGGCTGGCCGGTCTGCGAACCAGCGGCGCCCCGCGCAACGCGGAGTTGATGACGCCCGACCGCGCCGGGCCCGCGGTGTCGTGACTGCCGGCCTACTGCAGCGCCACGACCGTCCGGCCGACAACGGCCACCAGCAGGCCGTTGCCGCCGACGATGAGCCGCTGGCTGTCGCCGACGCCAAGCTCCTCTGACGTCAGCGGCCTGGACGAGGGCACCGACAGCGCGACATCCCACCGTGGCGTGCCGTCTGGCCTGAAAGCGAGTACCCGCCTGGCGGCACCGACATAGATGTCGCCATTGCGATCGACGATGGGGCCCTGGGCGCCGGTCTGGCCCGGCAGCGGCGTGCGCCACCGCACCGCGCCCGTATTGGAGATGGCCACCAGGTGCGTCGCGGAGCGGACGATCACGCCCCCCTGCAGCGGCGTGGCCACCTCGGGATTGGTACTCGGCGGGAACCCCTCGGGGATATCGACGCGCCACAACTCACGGCCCGACGGCCCGAACGCCCGAACCGACGGGGTACCCGATCGCACCCCTCCCACGTCCGACGCCATCTCGACAGCGACCAGGTCGCCATTGGGCAGCAGTGACGCCCCCGTGAAATAGCCCTCGCCTCCTTGCCACTCGATTCGGCCATCCGGCGTCACGATGTGCCGCGACTCCTGGCCGAACAGCGAGCCGTCGCCCACCACGAGGAGCCGGCCGTCGGCGGCCTGCAGCGGAGCAAGCAGGCCGAACCCGGCGAAGTCGACCGTCCAGAGTACCGAGCCCAGGCTGTCGAACTTCCGCAGCGTGCCGTACTGGTCGCCCTGGTAGATCGCGCCATCGCGGCCGACCATGGCCGCCACCCCCTGCGCGCCCGACCGATGGCGAAACGCCAGCTCACCGGTCGCGAACCCCAGGGCCGTGAAGTGCGTGCGCGCGTTGGTGTGTCGCGCGTGGGGACAGTCGCCGACCGAGACCAGCAGCAGCGACTTCGTCAGCGTCAGCCCGCTGGCCGCTTCGGGGTTGGTCTCGCGGTCGAGCATCTGCGTCCAGCTGATCCGGCCTTCGCGATCAAACGAGACGATACGCCCGTCGCACGTCCCGACGATGAACGTGCCGAGCGACGTCGCGACGATCGGTCCGGAGTACGGGAAGTGACTCGCGCCCGCATCGAACAGCACTCGCGCCGACGGCGCTCGCTGCGGCCCCGCAAACCGGCCCTGGGCACTGCGGCGTGCGTCGGCGCCCTGCGTGGGCCAGGGCCCCGCGTCCATCGCGGAGTTCATGGAGAGATCGACCGCCGGCGGCCCGTCGTCCGTCGACGTCGTCCGGAGCGAGGTCAGGCCGAGCACCAGCACGAGCAGGAGGGACGCAGCGACCACGCCAAGGATCGTCCGGTTCCGCGACGGGAGCACCAGCCGGCGCGGGCCGACGGCGTCACCGTGGGGCGCAGCCTGAGGAACGATGGCCGGAACCTCACCAGGCGCCTCGTCGGGGTCAGGGGAATCGTCGGCGACGGAGTCGGGATCCTCGTCGCTCGAGAGGCGCTTGAAGACGTCGGCATGACGCCGTTCGGCGTCGATCCGCCACGCGTCGAGTTCGGCGGGGATCGCGAAGATCGCGTGGCCGGCCTGCGTCGGCAGGCGGTGCACGGGCAGCCCCAGGTGCTTCTCCCAGCGCTGCGCGGCGCGCACGCTGCGTCCGAGGTACCCGGCGATGTCCTTCCACCCGTGCAGTTGCTGCGATGTCATGCGACCAACCCGCGTCGCCGGGAGTGTAGCGGATCTCGATCCCGGCCGTCTCTGCGTGCGCGGAACTCGCCGCGCACGCGCCACGGGGGCGACGCGTCCGCGCCCGCGCCGTGCCTACTGCAACTTCGTCGCGACGGCGTTGCTGCCAGCGGCCCAGAACACCCCGGCGGCATCCGAGTACATCGCGCGTTCGACCACGACCTGCACGGGGTTCGTGCCGGTCGACTCGATGACGACCGAGAACCGCTTGCCCGCCACGGCGAACTCGGCGCCGATGGCGATGTTGTTGCGGCTGCTCGCCGCGAGGGCGAAGTCCTTGCTGACCGGCGCGCTGCCGTCCTCGAAGTAGAGCGTCGCGCGCGCCGTGCCCGCTCGTGGGCTCGTGTTGGCCACGAGGACGTAGGTGGCCGTGTTGAATGCGCCGCCCTGCTCGCCCTCGGCAAGTGCCCAGCGGGTACCGGTGGTCGTCGTGCCGGCCGACACGTGCGCCTCGCTCCACGTCGAGAACGTCGGGCCAGGCCACCACAGCGCGCGCTCGACGATGATCGGGACGTTGTTCGTCGACTCGACGATGGCCGACACTTCGGCCTGCGCCAGGGCAGGGTCGGCGACATCGACCCAGATGTTGAAGCGGCTGTTCTTCGCGACGTTGTAGGTCTTGACGATGTTCTGCCCCGTCGTCAGCAGGAACGTGGCGCGGACGACCGCGTCGGTGGCGGTCGGGTTTGCCACGAGGATGAACTCGTCGAAGAAGTCGCCCGTGGCGCCCTCGGCGAGGAACCACCGCGTCTGGGGCGATGCGACCGCCGAGGCATCGTGGCCGGCCACGAACGTCGCGCCGCCGGGCGGGGTGAGGTAGAGGGCACGCTCGACGAGGATGGCAGGCCCCTGCGTCACCTCGAACACGGCCGACACGTCGGTGTTCTCGAGCCCGGGAATCTGGTCCACCCAGATGTTGTCGCGCGAGTTCGGCGGCAGGTCGTAGTCCCTCACGATCGGGGCCCCGACGGGCAGCAGGAACGTGACGCGCACCTTCGACGGCGTCGTCCCGGGGTTCTGCAGCAGGTAGAACAGGTCGAAGTTCGAGTGCGTCGCCCCTTCGGCGAGGTACCACGTCGTCCTCGGTGCCACCACGCTCGTTTCGGCGTGCGAGCCGTAGCGCCCATTGCCCCACGACAGCGTGCGATCGACGATGACCTGGGTGTCTGACTCGACGAGCGTCGAGAACTCCGCGGTCGCGATGTCGGGCACGCTGGTCGAAATCACGGTCCGCCGGGCCTTGGCGGGAATCACGAGGTACTGCGACGCGGGCGTGGTGCCCTTGCGCTGGAAACGCATGAGGACGATGGCCGACGTGTCACCCGGGTTGAACAGGGCGAAGCGCGTTTCGAAGAACGTGCTCGAGGCGCCTTCGGCCAGGTAGCGCGTGTTGGCGGCGAACCCGCGCGGATGCGTGCCGTTCCGCATTTCCTGGAGGTTGTTGACGCCGTCGCCGTCAGGATCGCCGAGCGCCCCGTTCTGCCCTGCCTCGCTGGTCGCATTCAGGCCGAACTGCGCTTCCCAGGCACTCGGCATGCCGTCGCCATCCGCATCGCCCGTCGTGGGGCTGTCTTGCGCGACGGTGATCTCCTGCTTGACGGCTGGTGTCGCCTTGAGCGCGACAGTCACCTTCGTGTCGCGCGGGGCACCACCACTGTTGTCGCCGACCGTGACCGAGATCGCTCCGTTGCCGAATCCGGACGCCACCGAGACGGGGGCCCACGCGGCCGCCGACACCGCCGTCCACTCGCATCCCTGCGGCGCCGTGATCTGGACGAGGCTTACTCCGCCAGCGGCACCGAAGGCCAGGCGAGCCGGCGACGTCGACAACGAGCAGTTCCCGGCCTGCTGGATGGTGGCCGTCGCCCCACCGGCGGAGATGGTCGCGCTGCGCACCCCACCGGTGTTCGCGGCCACGTCGACGGTCAGCGCGACCGTTCCCGACGATCCCACGGTTCCCGAGGACGGCGGCCTGACGGGCGCCCACGCGGGCTGGCTCGAGGTCGCCGACCACGCGCACCCGGGCGTCGATGTCAGCGTGAACGTCGCGGCTCCAGCCGCAGTCGACACCGACTGCAACGACGGCGCGAGCGAGTACGCGCATGCCGCGCCACTCTGCGTGACCGCGATCGGAATCGGTGTGCCTCCCCCGTTGACCGTGAGCGTGGTCGCGCGGTTCGTCGCGCCAGTGTTGGCCCCGGCCGAGACGAGCAGCGCGCCGTCGCCGGTGCCGTTCGCGGCCGACACCGTCAACCAGGTCGCGCCACCGGGCACGCTGACCGACCACGGGCATCCGGCCTGGGTGGCGATCGACACGATCGCCTGGCGGCCCTGGACCGGGTCGAGCGCGACGAACGCGAGCACGGACGGTTCAGTGGTCACCACGTAGGTGCACGACACTGCGGTGACGGTGAGCGCAAACGTCCGCGATGCCGTGGCGTTGGCTCCATCATGGACGGTCACGGTGATGTCGGTCGTCCCCGTCGCATTGGCGAACGGCGTCACGATCAGGGTGCGCGATGCTCCCGTCCCATCGAACTTGTACGACGTGCTGGCACCGTCATTGACGACGGCATCGTTGCTCGACTGCGCACTTGTCGTCAGCCCGCTCAACGGGTCGTCGACGTCACCGATGGCAAACGCAATCGGCGGCGTCGGCGTGTCGCGCGGGGTCGATTGCGCGAGAATCGCCGAGATCGTCGGCGCGTCGTTGACGGGAGCGACGTCGAGGTCAAACGAGGCCAGGTCGAGCAGCGCGCCGTCGGTCGCCGTCAGGGTCACGGTCGAGAGACCAGACGCGTTGGCCGCCGGCGTGAGTGTCAACCGGCACGCCGTGCCGCCAAGCGACGTCAACGCGATCCCCGCGACGGGCAGCAGGGTCGGGTTCGACGACGCCGCCGAGACGGCGTTCCCCGGCCCGCACGCGACCGTCGAGTCGATGTCGCTCAACACGTAGTCGACTGTCGCCGCCGTGTCTTCGTCGGTCGCCGCCGTGGCCGACAGCCCGCTGATCACGGGCGCGTCGTTCACGCCCGCGACGGTGACGATGACACCCGACGATGACGTCGCCACACCATCACTGACGGTGAACGTCAGCGTGGCAGTGCCGAACGCGTCTGGTACGGGCGTGATCGTCGCCGTTCGCGACGCGCCGCTCCCGCCGAAGACGACGTTCGCGACCGGGATGAGCGCGGCGTTCGACGACACGACCGACAGCGAGAGGCTGCCGGCAGGCGTCTCGACGTCGCCAACCGTCAGTGCCGACAGCACGGTGCTCGTGTCTTCATCGAACGTCACCGACGTGGGCGCGCCCGACAGTGTCGGCGCATCGTTCACGGCGTTGACCGTGAACGTGAACACGCGCTGCGCCGATGCCAACGCGGCGTCGGTGACGGTCACGGTAATCTGCGCGTTGCCCGACTGGTCGGGCGCCGGTGTGATCCGCAGGGTGCGCGTCGTGCCGCTCCCAAGCACCTGCAGGTTGGCGGGCGCGTTGGGCACCAGCGTCGCGTTCGACGAGGTCACCGCGACGGCGAGTTCGTCGGCGGGCGCGTCGGCCAGATCCACGTCACCGAGGGTGAGGACCACATCCCTGGCGGTGTCTTCGCTCGTCGACTGCGGCCCAATCGCCGCCAGCGTGGGCGTGTCGTTGACCCTGGTCACCGTGAGCACGAACGAGTCCTGGGCCTCGAGGTTCGTGCCATCCCGCACCGTGATCGTGATGGTGGTCTCGCCGTTGCGGTTCGCCACGGGCGTCGCCGCGATGGTCCGCGAGGCGCCGCTCCCGGCAAGCACGAGGGCACCATTCGGCACAAGTGTCTGATCGGAGGACTGCGCCGTCACCACGAGGCTGCTGAGCGGCGTATCGTCACCCACCGTGAAGGCCACCGGCGCCAGGGTCGTATCCTCGGCAATCGACTGGTTGGGGATGTCGGACACGGTCGGCGCGTCGGGCGGATTCACGGTCAGCACGAACGTGTCGTTCGCGGTCAGCGTCCCGTCGCTCACCGTGACGCTGATCGTCGTGGTGCCCTGGAGCGGCGTCACCGGGGTGGCCGTCAGCGTGCACGACGGAGCCGTACCCGTCACCACGAGATTGGCGTTGGGCACCAGGGACGTGTTCGACGACATCGCCGTGACGCTGGCGCAGCTGAGCGTCGAGTCGATGTCGCCGATCGTGAAACCCGCGACCACCGGCGGCGTGGGCGCGCCCTGGTTCACCGACGCATCGCCGATGTTGCTGATGGTCGGCGGGTCGTTGACCGCCGTCACCGTCACCGCAATCTGCGCGGTGCTCGAGCCCTGCGCGTCAGACGCCGTGATCGTCACCGTCGCCACCCCCGACCGGTTCGCGACGGGCGTCAGCGTCAGCGTGTAGCTGCCGTTCGATCCCGCCAGGGCCAGCGACGGCGCGGGCAGCAGCGTCGCGTTGTTGCTCGCCACGCTCACCAGCAGCGACGCCACGGGGTGATCGACATCGGCCACGGTGAAGGCGATGGGGCCGGCCGACGAATCCTCGGGGAACGACAGCACGGCCGGCACGCCGGCAAACGTCGGCAGGTCGTTGACGGCCTGCACGGTCAGGGTGAAGACGCGGATCGCGCTGGCCGGCCCGTCGCTGACGGTCACGGTCACGTTGGCCGATCCCACCTGGTTCGAGGCCGGCGTCAGCGTGATCGTGCGATTGGCCGACCCGGCCCCGCCGAGCACGATGCCCGCGTTGGGCAACACCACCTGGTTGTCAGAGGTCGCAGTGACCGTCAGCGATCCCGCGGCAGTCTCGGCATCGGCGACGGTGAACGCCAGGGCCGGCGTGCTCGTGTCTTCGTTGATCGACTGGTTGGCAATCGCCGTGATCGTCGGCGCGTCGTTGACCGCGACGACCTCGACCTGGAAGGCGCTGGGCGTCGATGCCTGCCCGTCTGACACCGTCACCGTCACCGTGGCGATGCCGCTCGCGTTCGCGACCGGCGTGATGGTGATCGAACGGCTCGCGCCACTGCCGCCGATGACGATGTCGCCGTCGGCGATCACGCCCTGGTTCGACGACGCGGCCGTGACGATGAGGCTGGCGGCTGCGGTCTCGACGTCCCCGACCGCGAACGCAATCGGCCCGAGCACGGTATCTTCGTCGGTCTGCTGCGGGCCGATCGCCCCGATCGTCGGCGCATCGTTGACCGCCGTCACGGTCAGCACGAACGTGCGCACGGCCGTGCTCGTGCCATCGTCGGCCGTCACCGTGATCGTTGCGGCGCCCGAACGATTGGGCGCCGGCGTCATCGTCAGCGTCCGCGACGCGCCCGTGCCCGCCACCGCCAGGTTGGAATTGGGCAGCAGCACCTGGTCGCTCGACGTCGCCGTCACGGTCACGAGGCTGAGCGTCGTGTCGGGATCGCCAACCACCAGGCCGATGCCAAGCGCCGTGTCTTCGGGCGTGGTCTGGCCCAAGATCGCCGCCAGCGTCGGCGGATCATCGACGGGTGTGACGAAGGCCGCGAACGTCGTGCTGGTCGTCGTCGCGTTGCCGTCGGTGACCGACAGCGTGATGACGGCGTTGCCGTTGAGGCCCGGCGCAGGTGTCAGCGTCAGCGTGCGCGAGGCGCCCGCACCGCCGAGGACCATGCTGCCCGGCGGAAACAGCACCGCGTTCGAGGCCGACACCGAGGTCGCCAGCGAGGCCGCTGCCGTTTCGACATCGCCCACCGTGAACGCCAGCGCCGGGCTGCTCGTGTCTTCGTCGATCGTCTGGTCGGCGATGACCGTGATGCTGGGCACGTCGTTGACCGCGTTCACCGTCAGCGTGAACGTGTCGCTGACGGGCGTCGTGCCGTCGGTCACGGTGACCGTGATGGTCGCGCTGCCCGACGCGTTCGCCGCGGGCAGGATGGCGATCGTGCGGCTCGCGTCCGCGCCGCCGAGCGCGATGCTGGCCGGCGGGACGAGCGTCGCGTTGTCAGACGTCGCCGTCACGAGGAGTCCGGCGAGCGCCGTGTCGGGATCCCCGACGGTGAAGGCGATCGTGCCCGTCGATGTGTCTTCGTCGACCACCTGGGGGCCGATGTCGGTAATCGTCGGCGGATCGTTCACGCTGGTGACGGTCAGCAGGAACGTGTCGCTCGCGAGCGTCGTGCCATCGCTCACGGTGACCGTGATCGTGGCGCTGCCGTGCTGATCGGCGGCGGGCGTCACCGTGATCGTGCGCGAGGGATTGGAGCCCCCCAGCGCAATGCCGGCCGGCGGAACGAGCGTCGCGTTGTCGGACGTCGCCGCGACGGCCAGCGTCGCGACCGGCGTGTCGGGATCGTCGACGAGGAACGCAATGGCACCGGTCGATCCGTCTTCGGCAATCGCCTGTGGGCCGATGTCGGTGATCGTCGGCGGGTCGTCGACGGCCGAGACCGTCACCGTGAACGTGTCGTCGGCCGAGGCCGTGCCATCCGAGACGGTCACGGTGATCGTTGCTAGGCCCGACTGCCCCGCCGCAGGGGTGACGGTGACGGTGCGGTTCGCGCCGGTCCCGCCGAACACGATGTTGGCCGGCGGCACCAGCGTGGCGTTGTCTGACCCGCCCGACACGGTCAGCGTTGCCACACCGCCATCCACGTCATCGACCGTGAACGGGATCGCGGCGGTGGGTGTCCCCTCGCTCGTGATCTGTGGGCCAATATCGCTGAGGGTCGGCGGGTCGTTGACGGGCGTCACGGTCAGCACGAACGTGTCTGACACGACGGTCGTGCCGTCGCTGACCTGCACCGTCACGGTCGCCGTGCCGTGCACGTCGGGTGCCGGTGTCAGCGTCAGCGTGCGCGAGGCGCCCGACCCGCCGAGCACGAGGTTGCCGGGCGGCAGCAGGACCGCGTTGTCAGACGACACCGACAGCAGCAGCGAATCGAGCACCGTGTCGATGTCGGCAACCGTGAAGGGAATCGCGCCGGTCGCCACGTCTTCGGGCGTGCTCAGATCGACGATGTCAGACACGGACGGCGGATCGTCGACGGCCGTGATCGTGACCTCAATTGTCGTGGTGCCCGTCTCGGCACCATCGAATGCGCTCAGCGTGATCGTCGTCGTGCCAACGGCGTTGGCGACGGGCTGGAACGACACCGTGCGGTTCTCGCCGGTGCCGGCAAACGAGATCGCGCCATCAGCGACGACCGTCGGGTTGGACGAGGTCGCCGACAGGACCAGCGTGTCGACGTCGGTATCGGGGTCAGTGATCGTGAACGCGATCGCGCCGGAGTTGGTGTCTTCGGCGATGGTGACGGGGGCGATGGCCGACAGCGTCGGCGCCACCGCGCGGAGCGGCGTGGCGACGAGCACGACCAGCGAAACGGTCAGGACGAGGCTGAATCGACGCAGCGACAGCATGGCAGGCCGGGCACCGGGGAGAGGGATCATACACCCGGAAAAACCGACGGCGGCGCGCTTCCGCGCTGTGCGGAAGCGCACATCAGCCTGTCATCCACCAAGGCGACAATTAACAGGCGCCAGGAACCACAACCCATAGCGGCTCATGGCGCTACAATGACAGGCTCGCGAGCCCCAACCGTGCCATTCTCACTCCGCCTGCCTGCTCTCGGCGCCCTCCTGGCCGTCGTCTCCGTGCTTGGGGGCTGCCGGTCGTCGTCAACCAACGTCACTGGCCCCTCGTCGAGCAAGTGCGCCATCACGCTGTCGGGATCGACACAGGTCGGCGCGGCCGGCGGCACGGGCACCATCGGCGTATCGACGAACCGCGAGTGCACCTGGACCGTCGCCAGCCAGTCGGCGTGGATCGCGGTGTCGCCGACCAGCGGCCAGGGAACCGCGACCCTCACCGTCACGACACAAGCCAACCCCACGCCGGCGGCGCGAAGCGGCAGCGTGACGGTCAATGAAGCGCGCATCGACCTGCAGCAGGCGGCTGCCGCGTGCCAGTTCACCATCGCCCCGACGAGCGTGCCTCCCGTCGGGGCCGGCGGCACGACGCTCAGCTTCGAGGTGACGACGTTCGCGACGTGCGCGTGGACGCCGACGGCGTCGGCGCCGTGGCTGTCGGTGCAGGGTGCGCCGAGCCGCACCGGGGGCGGTCCGCTCACGATTGCCGTCGCGTCGAACACCGGCGCCGCTCGTAGCGGCAGCATCAGCGTGGGCGACACTTCCGTCGCGATCGCACAGGCGGCGGGGGCGGCCTCGTGCCTCTACTCCGTCACGACCACGCCGTCGAGCTTCGGGCCAGCCGGCGGAAGCGGCACGCTGTCGATCGTGACCAGCCAGGCCAGTTGCAGCTGGACGGCCACACCGAACGTGCCGTGGCTGGCGCTGGCGGGGCCGTCGACCGGCACCGGCAACGCCACCATCCCGTTCACGGTGCAGGCCAACGGCGGCGGCACGCGCGCCGGCGCCATCGCCGTCGCCAACGAGTCGGCCTCGGTCACCCAGACCGGCACCAGCGCCTGCACCTTTGCCGTCACGCCCTCGTCGCGCACCGTCGCGGCGACCGGTGGTGGCGAAGCCTTCGATGTCGAGACGGCCGCAGGCTGCGGCTGGACGGCCGTCAGCAACGCCCCGTGGCTGTCGGTGACGGGGGGCGCCTCGGGTTCCGGCAACGGGCGCGTGACGTTCTCGGCGGCGGCCAACCAGGGCGACGCGCGCACCGGCACGCTCGCCATCGCCGGCACGCTCGTGTCGGTGAACCAGCCGGCCACGGCGTGCGCGTTCGGCGTGGCCCCCGGCTCGGCGTCGTTTGGTTCGGCCGGCGGGACGGCGTCGTTCACGGTGACGGGCACGTCGGGCTGTGCGTGGACGGCGTCGAGCCCCGACGCCTGGGTCACGATCACCGGCGGCGCGTCAGGCACCGGCTCGGGCATCGTGTCGGTCGCGGTGGCCGCCACGAGCGGTGGCGCGCGGACGTCAACGCTGACGATCGCCGGGCAACCGGTGACGATCACGCAGTCGGGCACGACCTGCACCTACAGCCTGGCCCCCGCGAGCTTTTCGGCCGGCGCGCTGGGAGGATCGAGTTCGGTCAACGTCACAACCCCCGCGGCCTGCCGGTGGACGGTCTCGAGCAACGATGCGTGGCTGTCGGTGACGTCGGCGGGTTCGGGCATCGGCGACGGCACGGTGCAGTTCAGCGTCGCCGCCACCACCGGTGCGGCGCGCCACGGCACGCT